>JBOHHD010000312.1:0-13102 GCA_050700515.1 Pseudonocardiaceae bacterium | reverse complement strand
CGTCCAGTGTGGTGATGAACGTGGTGCCCGCCCAGGTCGCCGGGGTGGAGTCGCTGGTGGTGTGTTCTCCCCCGCAGGCCACCCACGGCGGATTGCCGCACCCCACGGTGCTGGCTGCGGCCGCGTTGCTGGAGGTCGAGGAGGTGTGGGCGGTCGGTGGCGCGCAGGCCGTCGCGCTGTTGGCCTACGGCGGCACCGACACCGACGGCACCGCGCTGAATCCGGTGGACATGGTCACCGGCCCGGGCAATGTCTATGTCACCGCCGCCAAGCGCGCGCTGCGCGGTCTGGTCGGTATCGACTCCGAGGCCGGCCCCACCGAGATCGCGATCCTCGCCGACGATGGTGCCGACCCGGTGCACGTCGCCGCCGATCTGATCTCCCAGGCCGAGCACGACACCCTGGCGGCGAGCGTGCTGGTCACCGACTCCGAAGCCCTGGCCGACGCCGTGGACGCCGAGCTGGCCCGGCAGGTCACGGCGACCAAGCACACCGAGCGGATCCGTACCGCCCTGACCGGCCCGCAGTCCGGCACCATCCTGGTCGCCGACGTGACCGCCGGTCTGGCTGTGGTGGACGCCTATGCGGCCGAGCACCTGGAGATCCAGACCGCCGATGCCACCGCGGTGGCCCGCCGGGTGCGCAACGCCGGAGCGATCTTCGTCGGCCCCTATGCACCGGTCTCGTTGGGCGACTACTGCGCCGGCTCCAACCATGTGCTGCCCACCGGAGGCTGCGCCCGGCACTCCTCGGGCCTGTCCGTGCAAACCTTCCTGCGCGGCATCCACCTCATCGAGTACGACGAGGACGCGCTGGTCAAGGTCGCCGATCACGTGCTCGCGCTGGCGGAAGCCGAGGACCTGCCCGCGCACGGCCAGGCGGTCACTGCCCGGTTCCAGGGGACCGCTCAGCCCGGAAAGGCCGATCAGTGACCGTCGGCTCCGGGGTCGCGCTCGCGGACCTGCCGCTGCGGGCGGACCTGCGCGGCACCAGCCCCTACGGTGCACCGCAGCTCGACGTCACGGTCCGGCTCAACACCAACGAGAACCCTTACCCGCCACCGCCCGCCCTGGTCGCCGACGTCACGGCCGCGGTCGCGCAGGCGGCCCGCGATCTGCACCGCTATCCCGACCGGGACGCCGTCGCGCTGCGTGCCGACCTTGCGGCGTACCTGGCCGGACGCACCGGGGTGCCGCTGAGCGCGGCGAACCTGTGGGCCGCCAACGGGTCGAACGAGATCATCCAGCAGCTGCTGCAGGCATTCGGTGGCCCCTCCCGCAGCGCGCTCGGCTTCACCCCGTCCTACTCGATGCACCCGATCATTTCTGCCGGCACCCGCACCGAGTGGATTCCGGCGCCCCGCCGGGCGGACTTCTCGCTGGATCCTGATCGCGCGGTGGCGGCGGTCCAGCGACATCGCCCTGACGTGCTGTTCATCACCAGTCCCAACAACCCCACCGGACAGGCGGTCCCGCTCAACGACCTCCGCGCGGTGGTAATGGCCGCGCCGGGCATCGTGGTGGTGGACGAGGCGTACGGCGAGTTCTGTGCTCGCCCGAGCGCGGTCGGGCTGCTCCCGGAGTTCCCCGACCGGCTGGTGGTCTGTCGGACGATGAGCAAGGCGTTCGCCTTCGCGGGCGGCCGGCTCGGCTACCTCGCCGCGGCACCGGCCGTGGTGGACGCGCTGCTGCTGGTGCGGCTGCCCTACCATCTCTCCGCGCTCACTCAGGCCGCCGCTCGCGCTGCCCTGCGCCACGGCTCGGCCACCCTCGAATCGGTGGCCATCCTGCTGGACGAGCGCGAGCGCGTGATCGCCGAGCTGCGCCGCTGCGGCGCCCAGGTGGTGCCCTCGGACGCGAACTTCGTCCTGTTCGGCCGGTTCGCCGACGCACCCGCCGCGTGGCAGCGCTACCTGGAGCGCGGGGTGCTGATCCGTGATGTAGGGATCGAGGGCCATCTGCGGGTGACGGTGGGCACGCCTGCGGAGAACGACGCATTCCTGGCCGCGAGCGCGGCTGTGCTGAAGGAGGAAGAATGAGCCGCGCGGCCAGGATCGAACGGGTGACCAAGGAGTCCTCGGTGTTGGTCGAACTGGATCTCGACGGCACCGGCCGCACCGAGATCAGCACCGGTGTCACTTTTTACGATCACATGCTCACCTCGCTGGGCAAGCACGCCGTCTTCGACCTGGTGGTGCGGGCCACCGGTGACGTCGACATCGACGCGCACCACACCGTCGAGGACGTCGCCATCGTGCTCGGCCAGGCCCTGCGCGAGGCGTTGGGCGACAAGTCCGGCATCCGCCGCTTCGGCGACGCCTGGGTGCCGATGGATGAGACCCTCGCGCACGCCGCGGTGGATGTCTCCGGTCGCCCGTACTGCGTGCACACCGGCGAGCCCGACGTGCTGGCCGGGTTCGTCGTCGGTGGCAACTACCCCACGGTGCTCAACCGGCACGTCTTCGAGACGCTGGCCTTCAACGCCCAGCTCGCCCTGCACATCCGGGTGCTGCACGGCCGGGACCCGCACCACGTCACCGAGGCCCAGTACAAGGCACTGGCCCGAGCGTTGCGCGTCGCTGTCGAGTTCGACCCGCAAGTCTGCGGAGTGCCCTCGACCAAGGGCCTGCTGTGACTGGTATCGGCCTGCTTACGTTGGCCAAATTTTCGGTTGTTGGTGTGGTGGTACAGATGTTGTGGGAGCCGCCGGATCAGGTCCTGGCATCGCTGCTCCAGGAGGACCCAGGCAGTTGATTGATCGGGTGGGTGGGGCGGGGTTTCGAGGATACATACAACGCGGTAGCCGATGCATCGGCGTAGGTGAGTTCGGACCTGCACAAGTATCTGTGAAGGCAGTTCTAAGATGTTACCGAACCTGTACAGGAATCCATGAGGCGGTCCTTGCGGTGGATGGTCGGGTGAGGTGGCCCGCTGGCGGGTTTGGGCGAGAACCGCAATTTTTGGACACACTCGTCCAAGATCATAAATCTCTCGATCGATCCTGAAGAACCCCTAGGTTCAGTGGGATAAAACCTTTCCTCGATTTCGGCAATTTTTCAGCAAGGCATTACGGTGACCCGGTGTCGCTGTACGGGTTCTTGGCATCGCGACATATGGTGTCAGTGTTGCAGCGGCTTGTGATTTCTTTGTTTTGTACGTTCAAACTGCCTACCACGTCCCCTTTGATGGGAAAATATTATCAGAGATTGCGTGCCGACCTTGGCTTCCCGCAGAGGAATTCAGCTGCCGTCTGGCGATACTTTGGTGGGCTATACGATGTCGATCGGAAATGGCTGGCACGCTCTGCTTGATGAGCGTACTCGGACAATTCGTTACCTGCGATCAACAGATGTGACGGAGCGAACGGTCTGCCACATTACAGCGCCAACTGAACCTATTTCACCTCCGCTCATAGAGCTCGAAGGAGTTGTTCTCGGTAACGTACCGCTCTGCCCACGGGTTTAGAGATTCACCTCTTGTTCCGCAAGCGGTACATGGGGTTAATGACCGCCGTCGCACTGGGAGTCTCGGTCCGGGTCACACTCACGGACCTGTAGCTGCGCGGGGACACCTGTACGCGCCAGCCCTTACGAGGTTTCATACCTGGACGTCGACCTGTAGGGCCGTGGGGTGCCCTCTCTCAAGAGTCTGCTGTGGCCGAAGCTGATGCCCGGTACCTGACCCATAGAATGACCCGTCGTGAGACGGATACTCGTTACTGGCGGTGCCGGGTTCATCGGTGCGAACTTCGTGCACCACACGGTGCACCATTACCCCGATGACGAGGTGTGCGTGCTGGACGCGCTGACCTACGCCGGTAACCGCGACAGCCTCTCCCCGGTCGCCGAGCAGGTCCGATTCGTCCATGGCGACGTCTGCGATGCCGAGCTGGTCGACCGGCTGGTGGCGCAGAGCGATGTGGTGGTCCACTTCGCGGCGGAGTCGCACGTGGACAACTCTCTGCACGATCCGGCCCCGTTCATCCGCAGCAACATCATCGGCACGTACACGATCCTGGAGGCCGTTCGTCACCACGAGCGGTGGCTGCACCACATCTCCACCGACGAGGTGTTCGGAGACCTGGCCCTCGACGCGGTCGGCAGGTTCACCGAGCAGACGCCCTACGACCCCTCGAGCCCGTACTCAGCGGCCAAGGCGAGTTCGGACCTGCTCGTGCGGGCCTGGGTCCGCTCCTTCGGCGTGGCCGCCACGTTATCGAACTGCGCCAACAACTATGGCCCGTACCAGCACGTGGAGAAGTTCATCCCGCGCCAGATCACCAACGTGCTGGTGGGGGAGCGGCCCAAGTTGTACGGCGCGGGGCGCAACGTCCGCGAGTGGACGCACGTCGATGACCACAACGAGGCGGTGCACCTGATCCTGCGCCAGGGCCGGGTCGGGGAGACGTACCTGATCGGGTCGGGGGACGAGCGCAACAACAAGCAGATCCTGGAACTGATCCTGGAGCTCATGGACCAGCCGGCCGACGCCTACGAGCACGTGCCGGACCGGCCCGGTCACGACCTGCGCTACTCCAACGACTCGACGAAGCTGCGCGCCGAACTGGGGTGGCAACCGCGTTATGGCGACTTCCGGGCCGGGCTCGTGGCGACGATCGACTGGTACCGCCACAACGAGTGGTGGTGGAAGCCGCAGAAGGACGCCACCGAGGCCAGGTACACGCTGTTGGGCCGCTGACTACCTGTGGCCGGTTCGAGTTCAACCGACCGGCGGGCGTTTGGATTTAGGTAGCCGCGCCACCACATCGTCATAGGAGGAATCGATCAGTTCGATGAGCTCCTCGTCCGGAACCGTGTCGTTGAGCTCGACGGTGTTCCAGCCGTAGCGGCCGATGTAGGGCATCACCGAGACGGTGCCCGGGTAGCGCTGGCGCCACTCCGCAGCGGCGTCCGCGGTGGCGCCGCACTTGACCCCGAGCCGGCCGCCGCCGAGAAAGACGAAGATCTTGCCGCCGACCTTGGCCACCGGGTCATCTTCCCAGGGCTCGTCCTGGACCGCCCCGGGCTTGGCCAGGCAATAACTCATGACCTCGTCGTGGTCCACGATGGTAGACCCTAATCGGAGTGTAGGATTTCGTGTAGACGAGTCGGTGCTCGTCGGTGATGCGCCGCGATCGGTAACCGTGGAATCCGTGCTTGAGGGGTCGAGCTTGCCGCTTCCCTTGTTGCCGTTGTGGCCCATATCCTTGATCAGCATATTGATACGCTTGAGCACCTTACGGTCCTGGGTCTGCCACCCGAGGTAGTCCTCCCAGGCGTTTTCATCCCAGACGAGTTTTATTCAGCGAGATCCCTTGTACTCCCTGCACCATGCTCGAGCCGGTCAATCGACTCACAGGGCTACCCCTGGAGGCGTCGGTAAAACTCGCTATAGCAGTCGGAGTTCCCGTACCCGCCGGACAGTCAACCGGCTAACACGATGCGGTGATCGTGATGAACGTGCACGGCAGCGGCAGCGGCAGCTGCGCCCATCCGCGCCCGCCGAGGATCATATCGCTTCACCGGGTCTGCTCTCGACGCTCGCGAATTGAAACGCACAATGCACAATCTCCAGAGACCCACCCCAACTTCACTGGCAGGCCACACAGTCCCCCCGGAGAGCATCCCGGCGAGGCAGAAATCCCCCACCCACGTCGGTGATGTCCGCGCCACAGGCGTCGAAGATCTGCTGGCACGGGACAGCGCGCATAGCCGGCCGGTGAGTGCTAAGACTGCATTGACCACCCATGTGCGGCGTTAGCGGACGGCGGCTGAGCATGGCGTGTCCGCCAGCTCGACGGGAGGCTTCGACTGGATGTCGGTGTCGGATGGGAGGCTGTCCGCCGTGACTGGATCGAACCCGAAGTCGGATCTTCACCACTACCTGCAGGCCGCCCGTGAAGCCCTGCTGTGGAAGCTGGAGGGGCTCTCGGAGTACGACATCCGCCGTCCCCTGACGCCTACCGGCACCAATCTGCTGGGGCTGGTCAAACACTTGGCCGGGGTGGAGCTGGGGTACTTCGGCGATACCTTCGGACAACCGTTCGAGGAGCTGCCGCCCTGGTTTGCGGACGACGCCGCACCCAACGTGGACATGTGGGCGACCACCACCGAGTCGCGCGAAGAGATCGTCGGGCTGTATCACCGAGCGTGGACGCACACGGACGCGACGATCACCACGCTGGCCCTGGATTCGGTCGGCCGGGTGCGGTGGTGGCCGGCCGAGCGCGGGGACGTGACGCTGCACCGGGTCATGGTCCACGTGATCGCCGAGACGCATCGACATGCCGGGCACGCCGATATCGTCCGCGAACTCATCGACGGCGCCACCGGGATGCAGGAAGGCAACGACAACATGGCAGCCGGTGACCAGGCATGGTGGCAGGACTACCGCCACCGGGTGGAGCGCGCGGCACAGGAAGCCGGCCAGGCTGAACCCGGAACCCGACCGAAGTGACCCCAGAATTGCCGGAGAATGCGCCACCAACGGTATGAGGGGTGGAACTGGCTAGTGGCTTGCCGCGCTCGGGGGCAAGTTCCATGATGTGATCGAGTTGCGTGTGCTCACTGCGGGTGATTGGACGGTTTGGCGGAAGCTAGCGCAATGGTTTCCGTCACACCGGAGAGTTCGGCGACCTGATGACTGACGGTATACGCAGAGAGTACATCTTGGCCAAGACGCTCTTCGCCTCGGCCGATTAGCAGCCGGTCTCGGGCAATCCTCTGGCCAACTGATTGCGCTGCCGCAGCAACCCTCAACGCGGCATGAGCGGATGCAGTGCGACCTGGTTGTTGCTCTTGAGGGTATTGTCAGCCATGTCGTCGTCTGGCGATGGTTGGAGGTTGCGGTCGGCTGAAGGGCAGGTCGAAAAGGTGAGCGGTGATGGGGTAGTCAGGTACCCGCTCGAACTCCGTGCCTGCGTCGGCGACGCGGGACCGCAGCTACGACAGCGAATCGATACCCATTAACACTGCAAGCACTGACAACAGGGCCGTCTCCTTGAGATTATTGCGAAGCGCGGAGGTGATCTCCTCCGGGCTGTGCGCATTGATGGCCGCGCGGTTTAGCGCCTGCGCCAGGTCCGCCATCGCCGCCTCGTCGTGGCTGTCTAGTGGAAGCAGCCTGAGGATATCGGTGAGGTCGTCCTTGTCGAGGTACACCGCGTCGCGGACGAGCTGGACCAAAATGATGCGCCGCTGCTCGTGACCGCCGTGGCGCAGCGCGACGGAGTACAGCAGCCTGCGATCGATAGCGTCGTCCCTCGATCTCATCGGATTCAGCAGGAGCTCGAACAACGCGCCAGCATTCGATATCAGGATCGATGTCAGGGTCTGGCGCTCGACCGAGACGGTGGTGTCGCCGCAAATCCGCCAGTACGGCAGCAACGCGTACAGGTGCTCACGCACCTCGTGCGCGGTCTGCACAAAGGCGGACCGGCGCAGCGCGCGACCCACGGCGGTCTCGCTAGACGAGCCGGCGTCGATGGTCGCGCTGATGAGGGTGCTGGCGGGCCGATCGTCCGGGGGCCAGGGGAGGGACTCGTGGACCCGCACAGGGGCGCCGTCCTCAACCCGTACCCGCAGCACTGTCGGGTCAGCCGCCAGGTCCCATGCCACCCGCAGCGTCTGCCACAGACGCTGGCGGTCCTCTGGATCGAGCTGGCTCTGCCACAGCAGGGCTTGGGCTCGCCACCGCACGACGACCGGCTCTCCCACGAGCTCTGCTGCGTCCACCGGCGCGTCGGACATCAGGACCGCGAAGCAGACGAGATTCGCGGAGTACGTGGCGTGCCGAGCGGCCACCGGCTTGCGGCGCGGCTCATACCCGGCAAGCGACCATGTTGGGTGCGGAAAGCCGGCATCGGCCAGCAGTTCGATCACCAGCTGCCAACACCGTCGCCGCTGGTCTGGGTCGAGCCGGTCGATGAACCCGCGGCAGAACTCCCACAGCGGCGTACGGCGCGCGACGGTGATAAATGACGTGGCGGCGTACAGGAAGCCGGCGTCGAGCACTGATCCCGGTCGGCGACGCTGGTGGGCTCGGTCCTCAACCAGGTCCATCAGCACGTTGACGATCTGACGGGCCGTGAGGAACTCGCCGAACGTGGCGTGCAGGAACTCGAAGCTGCGCTCAGGAGCACCGGTGCCCCGGCTCGCCTGTGATTCGTGGATGAAGAAAAACCGACCGACGAGCAGCTGTCCTACCGTGAGCGCCCGGCGCATGGAGTCGGAGCGCGCGGCCCCTAGGTCGTCCGGGGTGAGCAGATGCCCGATGTCGTTTTCCAGATCCGTCTCGGAAATCACGTCGCCGCCCCGGTTCAGAATGGCGAGGGCTACCGCGGACAGTCGTCGCCATTCCGCGTCGATCTCCAGTTGTCGCTGCTCAGGGCTGCGACCCTCATCATGCTTGTCGACCTCCCGGGCGACGAAGTCGGCGAACAGTCGCTCGTAGAGGTCGACTCGACCGATGCCGCCACCCGCGTTCTGCAGCGCGTTGGCGCTGGCGTCATAGAGGGCGAGCAGCAGCAGGAGCAGCGGCTGCCTCGCCAGCTCGCCGTACTGGACAACAGTCGCGACCGGCAGGGTGCGCAGGCCCCGCTGCCGTAGGCTCACCCTGTTGACGGCGTTCCACACGTCGAGCCACGTGGCCACCTGTCCGTCGTCGAACGGTTCCAGCCGTAGGACCACCGTGCCGTGCGGGAAGCGGGCTCGGTCGGCCACCACCGTCCGGCTCGTCACCAGGACGGCGACCGGACGTTCGAGCTCGGCCTCTCGCTGCTGAAACTCCCGAAGTTGTTCCAGGTAGTCGGCCCGGTTGACACCGGTGGCCTGCAGTAGTTCGTCGAAGCCGTCCATGATGACCACCGGCAGCGCCGAACCGGCTCGCCGGATGAGCTCCGGCCAGGTCACCGCCTCACCGAGCATCTGGTAGAGGGCCCGCTCGATCTGCTGCTGGACGGACGAATCCGCGTGGACCTTGCGCAGCTCGACCCGGACCACCAAGAAGTCGCTCTCTGGCAGCTCGGCGGCGAGTACCTCGGTCAACACAGACTTCCCGGACCCGGGCTGGCCCAGCACCACCACCGGCTGTTCGAACGCCGCTTGCCCGGTCAGATGACCAAATAAGAAGCCGGGAACGTCAAACACGGACGGTCTGTCCCGCCACCAGGTTTCCGTGGCGGGCAGATCGGTCGGCCCGGCAACCGCGATGAGGCCCTTCGGCTCAACGTAAGCCTGCTCCAACGTCGGCAGCGTGATGTGGGGCGGAGCGTCGGACGAGCTGAGGACGAACCGCGTGAGCCGAGCCCGGTGCCGTAGGCCGAGTCCCGCTCGGATGCTGTCGACTGTCGCGTACCGGGCATCGCGTAGCTGGCCCAGCTCCGACCGCAGAACGGCGACCGCGTCGGCCAGCGCCGCGCGGGTGGCCTGTCCCTCGACCATTCCCGACCACACACCGAACTCCGGCGCTTGGACCGCGAGCGCGCGATACGCCTCTGCGTAGCGGGCGATCGCGACGCCGGGGAGCCGCTGGCGCATTAGCCGGGCCGCGCCGCCGAGGGGGGTCTGCTCGAACGCGCTGAGCCCGGTGAGGAATGCGTATAGCCGAACCACCACTGCCCGGTAGTGCTCCTCCAGTGCCTTCAGCACGTCTTCAAACGGCAGGTGCGGGGCTGGCATCGGCGACGGCGTTTCGACCAGCGAGGTCACCATCTCGGCGTACCGCCGAGTTACGGGACTCTCTGTCGCCAAGGCGACCTGCTCGTCCGCCGTCAGCTCCGCTCGGGCCAGATCCAGCTCCGGTATCTCGGTCATGACCTCGGCCAACGCCTCGTAGAACGACGTCACGACGATCACGGAGTGGGCCGCGACTAACCGCTGCGTCCGATCGAAGCGCCCCAGCCCCTGCGTCCGCTCCCGGATCCGGCCGACCGCCGTGTTGCCCCACTTGGCGATCTCGTCGCGCAATGCGAACAGGTCCACGGCACCGACGGTCGTGACCGTGACCGCCGCTGCGGCGACTCCGGCCAACCTATTGAGCCAGCCAACCGCATTCGCATCGCCACCGAGCAGTCGTACCGCGTCAGCGAAGGCCAGTTTTCGAGACGCCATCCGCCGGAAGGTAGCCGACCAGCCACGGAGAGCCAAGTCCTCGACACCGCAGTCGCGGCGGACGGGCAGAACTGACCCAACCAGCGTCACTCCGCCCCCTACGGTGACCGGAGTACTTCCGGTGTTGATCCTGATAACGGTTCTCGTGCGGGCTGAGCGAGTGGGAGCTCGATATCCCAGAAGAAGTGTGGATTGGAATCGACCGAAACGCACAGAGACTGAGAACCCACGTGACTCGACAGGAGGGCGGGGGGTGGCATTCTGGGTGGTGAGTTGTCCGATCTTGAAGTGCGCTCGGTGGGTGCAGGCAGGGCGCGCCCAGACCGACGTCGCCGAAGCACTGGGCACGACCCAGCAGCACTTCAGCCAAATCGACCAGGGGCAGCGTTCACTGTCGCTGGAGCAGCGCCGCCGGATCGTCACCGAGCTGGACATCGCGGCCGAGGATCTGGGTTTGTCCTCCGGGTGTGCCCGAGCATGACGGCACCCGCCGCCAGCCGATCGACTACGAGCGGTGGTCACTGATCGGTTAAGAACGCTTTCTACAGAGGTAGCGCAGTAGCACGGCGTCCCCGATCTGCCGGGTCTCGGCCAGCGCCATCCGATGGCCGGAGTGCTGTGGGAAATCTCCTGCGCCGACGAATCGGGGAGCGTCGACGTCACCGACGAAGAAAGGGGCGATCACCAGATGGATTTCATCGACCACACCCGAGGTGAGAAACAGGGTGTGGATCGTGGTGCCACCCTCCACCATCAACCGCTCGATCTTGCGGTCGACCAGATCAGCCAACACCGTGCCCAGATCCAACGGCTCCCCGGCGCCGATCACCGCCGCTGCCGACCCCAACCGCTGATGCACAGCATCGACGATCGAAGTCGGGGCATAGACCAGTTTCTCGGTGTCGCCGGCGGTGAAGAACCGCGCCGAAGGATCCACCTCACCCCTGCTGGTCAAGGTCACCTTCGCCGGATGCGGCGGCAAGCCGCGCAACCGGCGCTGCTGTTGGCGCCGCGCTGACCGGATCAGCAATCGCGGATCGTCCAGCCGGATGGTGTTCGCGCCCACCAGGATCGCGTCGCAACTCGTCCGGACCTCATCCACCCGGTCGAAATCGGCGTCATGGGACAGCAGCAACCGGGTGTCACTCGCATCATCGATATAGCCGTCCACCGATGCCGCCACCGACAGCAGCACATAGGGACGAGAAGTCACCGGATTACTCCTTCGCGCCACGCCGATGCGGAATCGTGGGAAGCCTACGTGGTCGGTCACGGCGTCACCTCTGTGCGGCTTCAGCCGCTGATCACCTCCGGGAGCGGGCTGCTCCAGCTCACTCGGGGGTGAAGGTGTGTCAACCGGCGGTAAGGCTCGGACTCGGGTAGGAAGGACGGGTTCGTGACGAGGGAGAGGACTGAGGCGATGAGCAGGGCCTATGGCTACACCGCTTACGGCGGTCCCGAGACCGAGACCTGGTTCGATCGACCCGAGCCGGTGCCGGGTCCCAGCGAGCTGGGGATCAAGGTCAAGGCCGCCGGGGTCAACCCGATCGATTACAAGATCCGCAGTGGTGCGATGGCCAACCCGCAGGCCTCGCCAGACTTCCCCTTGGCGCTGGGCGTCGAGGCGGCCGGCGTCGTGGTGGCGGTCGGCTCCGATGTGCAGGGATTCGCCGAGGGCGATGAGGTGATGGGCAGGACCGCGCCGGGATACGGCAGCTACGCCGAGCACACGGTGTTGCTCGCCGAGGCCACCACCCGTAAGCCTCCACAGATCAGTTTCGTGCAGGCAGCCGCGCTCCCGGTGGCCGGGGGGACCGCCTGGGACGTGCTGGAGCGGCTCGGCGTCGCCGAGGGCGAGACGTTGCTGATCAACGGCGTCGGTGGCGGCGTCGGTGTGATGGCCGCACAGCTGGCGCGCAACCGCGGCGCGGCGGTCTTCGGAGTCGGTAGCGAGACCAAGCGGGCGATGACGGAAAGCCTCGGTGCCATCATGGTGGCCTACGACAGGGGAGACGTCGTCGAGCAGATGCGCCAACTGCTCCCCGGCGGCGTGGATGCCATTTTCGACCTGGTCGGCGGCGAACCGATGCGCCATGTCGCCATTCTGATCACCAACCCCGCCCGGATCGTGTCGATTGTCGATCCCAGCGTCGCGGATCTGGGTGGCAGCTTCCTGGCATCCAGCACGGCGGGCGTTCCCGTCGTCGCTGACCTGGTCTCAGCGGGCAAGGCCGATCCCAAGGTACTCCAGACCTATCCCTTCGACGAGGCGCCACAGGCACTGCGCGCAGTGGAATCCGGTCACGCGCTCGGCAAGATCGTGATCGATCTGGAACAGACCACCCAGGTGTGACCACAACAGGTTGGAGTTCAGGCTGGCGATCAACCTGATCGGTGGGCTGGCTGGCTCTTTCTCGTCTTGCCGCTGCTGGAAAGCTGCCGTTGCGGCTCATGCACGCCGAGTTCCGGGGACCATCGCAATCCGGACCGCTCGCGCACAGCCGGCAACGGACTAGTCATATCAACGTGACAACGACCGCGTTAGGGCCGAGCACGCCCGCTACGACCGGGTCCTCACCCCCTGACCTGCTGCTGGTCTGTGGAGCAGTTTTTAGTGATCAATCCTGCTCGGTTTCGCCACTCACGTCGGCGTGTGGCATGTGAGGGGCGGGGATGACGCCCAGCTTGCCGGCCTGATAGTCCTCGAAAGCTTGCAGCACCTCGGCGCGGGTGTTCATCACGAACGGGCCGCCCCACGCGACGGGTTCGCGGATCGGCCGTCCGCCCAGGATCACCACGTCGAGGCCGGCCACCCGGGACTCCTGCTTGACTGCGCCCGCCACGGTGACGGTGTCGCCGGGACCGAACACGGCCAGCTGCCCGGTGTGCACCGGTTGGCCCTCGGCGCCGACGGTGCCCGCGCCGGAGAGCACGTAGACCAGTGCGTTGAAGTCCCGCCGCCAGGGCAGCCGCACCTTCGCGCCGGGGCTGAGG
>JBOHHD010000311.1:0-9468 GCA_050700515.1 Pseudonocardiaceae bacterium | reverse complement strand
CGGTGTCTATGCCGCCGTACCGCCACCCGAGCATGCGAACACTCCCGAGTCGCGACCTCCCTGAAGACCCCGGCCGGTCGCCGGTTGAGCGCCCCCGTCCCAGCTCCCGGCGACCGGCCGGTACCACAGAAAGACCACCCAGTGCCGTCACGTGACATCAGGTGTGGAGCGGAATTGCATGAAGAGGAATATCAAGAGCACGGCGCAGCGGGGACTGCTGCGCTACGGCGATGTCCTCTACCGCGCCACCAAAGAGGACAGCACCCGGATCATCCTGCGCACCGACAACGTGGGGGAGCGAGAGGTGCAGCTGCTGTGAGCACAGGTGAGCACGTCAACGCGACGGTGCAACGGCCCGGTCAGCGCCCTGACCAGTAGCCCCACCCGGCACATGTTCCCCTCCGCGCCGTGCTGCCACCAGGTGATCACCGCCACGCCCTAGGCCCCGGAGGACAGTATCGCTCCGATATCTCACCACCGGCTCTCGTTCACCGCGGAGAGGAGAGAGGTCAGCGACGTGAGAATCTCGCGTACCTTCACCGACCGGGGCCCCAGCGTGGCCCAGCTCAGTCACCAGCACCTGTGCGCTGTGCTGCGGGCGATCTTGGCCGAGGCGGTGCAGGCCGGGCGCCGCGCCGCCGAAGGGATCAGCACCGTCCCCTGCCAGGCCGTGGCCACCCTCTACCTGCTGCTGATGAGCCACCCCCTGGACCGACGCGGCCGCTGCCGGTCGTGCTGTCTTCCCGGTGTGGTACTCCGGTGGCGCCGACGGCGTTGCCACATCCACCGTGAGGCCAGCGTCTGGCTGCGCCAACCGCCCGGGTTCCTGCGCGCCCAGCTCGCCGGTGAGCTGGGACTGATCCTCGCGCCCCGACCCCACGCCGATCCCCCGACCCCGTCCACCCCTGGCGACGACCAATGACCGGCCCGACGATCCGACCAGGCCGCACCCCCCACCAACCACCGGCATGAGTAGCCCTGGTCACATCGCTGATCAGCACGTGCGGTGATATGCGATGTCCGGCGCGTAGGTCGACCACTGCTGCTCGGTGAGTTCCTCACCGACGATCGCGCAGGCGATCTCGACCGGCCGTGCGACGAGGTCGGTCAGTTGGGTGATGTCCCACAGCACCGGGGTGTCACCTCCGCTGATGGCGACGGTGTGCCGGTCGGGGCTGAACAGCACTACACCGACTACGGACGCGTGCCCACGCACTGACGCCAGCTCACGCGGATTGTGCAGGTCGGTGACGTCCCAGAAGATCGCCGTCTTGTCATAGCCGCCGGTGCCGAGCACCTTGCCGTCCGGGCTGAACCCTGCCGCGTAGACCGAGCTGGCCTGTCCCCGCATCACTGCGAGCACCTCGGGCTTGCCTGGGTCGGACAGGTCGAGCAGGGTGGTCTTGCGCCCCTCCTGGGCGAGCGCGAGGGTGCGTCCGTCCGGGCTGAACACGCCGGAGTAGGTGCTGTTCTCGTCGTCGTGGATGGCCAGCTGCCTGGGCTGCGCCGGGTCGCTCACGTCCCACACCACGTTGGTGCTGTCGGTGTTGCCCGTGACCAACCTGCGCCCGTCGGGGCTGAACGGCACCGCGGAAGTCCGGCCCACCTGATCGCCAATGGTGGTGAGCTTCCTGGGACGGACGGGATCGGCGATGTTCCAGAGGTCGGTCTGCCCGTCCTCACCACCAAGGGCAACGATGTTCCCCTCCGGCACGAAGCTGACTGCCGAGAGCTCGCGTCGCCCCTGCTCCAGCATCGCGAGCTGCCGTGGCCGCGCCCAGTCGGTGACATCCCACAACACAGCGGTGGAGTCGGCGCTGCCAGTGAGCAGCCTTGTGCCGTCCCTGTTCAACGCCATCACGAAGCCACCAACGTGCGCGCTGATCCTGGTCAGCGGTCGTGGCCTGCGCAGGTCGGTTACCTCCCAGGCGATCATCACCCCGTCGGCACCGCCGGTGATCATTCGGTGACCGTCCGGGCTGAACACCAGCGAAGGCAGACCGTTGCGGTGTCCGGCCAGCTCTCCCAGCCGGTCGGGGTCTGCGGCGACGTCGGTGCGCCACAGGACCGTCGTGTAGTCGCTGCTGCCGGTCGCCAGGTGGGAGCCGTCGTGGCTGAATGCCACCGCGAAGACCGGTTGCCGGTGGCCGCCGAGCGTGTCGAACCGCACCGGGCGGGACAGGTCGTCGACCCGCCAGAGGATCACGGTGTGATCGAAGCTCCCGGTGGCGACCGTGCGGCCGTCCGGGCTGAACGCCACGGCACGGACTGTGCCGCTGTGCCCGTTGAGACTGGACAGTCGTGCGGGCTTGGCCGGATCGGTGATATCCCACAGGATCGCGGTCTGGTCGGCGCCTCCGGTGAGCAGCGTGCGACCGTCCGGGCTTGTCGCGACGGCCCAGACCGAGTTGCCATGGTCAGGAAGCGTCGCGATGCGACGCGGGGCGGTCTGGTCGGCAATGTCCCACACGAGCACGGTGCCGTCCTCATTGCCGGTGATCGCGACGCGGCGGTCGTGGCTGAGCGCGACACCTCGCACCGGCCCGCTGTTGTCAGCTGAGAGCGTGGCGAGCTTGCGCGGGGTGGTGCGGTCAGAGAGGTCCCACAGGATCGCCTCGTTGTTCGCGCCAAAGTTATCCCAGATCCCGGTGATCAGCGTGTGGTCGTCTTCGCTCAACGCGGCAGAACTCACCCATCTTGGGGCCTCGTCGACCGCACCGAGCCACTGCGGATCGGCGGGATTGCCGATATCCCATACGACCACCATCGTGGGTCCGCCGGTAACCATCGTGCGTCCGTCGTGACTGATCACAATGGTCCAGACGCTGCCCTCGGTGTCGGTGCTGCCGACACGCCGCGGGTGATCGGGATCGCTGACGTCCCACAGGATCACGGACGGGTCGGCGCCACCAGTGACCATCAGCCGTCCGTCAGGACTGAACGCCACGGCGGACACCTCGTTGACGTGACCGGTCAGTGTCGCCACGTAATGGTTGCCCATCAAGGTGTTCACGAGTCCGGCCCTGGCCTCGGAGCTCGCGTTGACGCTCATCGCCGCGACGCCGAGCCGAAGTGAGGTGCCCGTTTCGGTGTTTTGCATCGCCTCCGCCTGAGACAGCAGGCTGCGGCCGGCGGCCACGCGCTTGTTGTCGTTGGCGTTGCCCCACTGGGTGCCCGCGAACACGGCCGCTGCCGCGAACAACACGACGAGCACGGACAGAATCGAGACGAACCGGTTGCGGCGACGCCGTTCCCGCGCCCGCGTGCGCGTCACCTTGGCGCGGCTCGCGTCGAGGAAGTCCTTCGCCTCGGCGCTCAGATCCGCGACGGACTCGGCGTCACCAGCCGCGGCCAGCCGGTCGGCGTCCCACAGTAGGTGGTCGGGAACCTTGGCGGTGAGCCAGTCGGCGGCGGCCAGCTCGACGGAACGTGCGGCGAGCAACGCCACCTTGCGTTCCTCGATTGCCGCGTGCAGTGGTGGCCATTCGGTGAGCAGTGCCTCATGCACCACCTCGACCCAGTTGTGCTCGGCGGTGAGCAGGCGTTGGTCGACGAAGACGCCGAACGCCACCCGCAACGGCTCCGCTAGGCCGTTCAGGTCGATCCGTCTTCGGGTCTGGTCGAATGAGGCCAGCCGCACGAGCGCGGCGAGCACGTCGTCTCTGGTCACTCCGCTCGACGTCACCGCTTCGACGAGGGTGGCGTCGGCGTGCCGGATCAGCGCGCCCTGCACGCCGCCGATCTCCTCGTACCGTGCGGAGGTCAGGATCGGGCCGCCCTCGGCGAGTCGTTGCAGGGTGAACGCCAGCAACGGCAACGCGCTTCCGCTGCCAGTGTCGGTGATTAACCGGTCGACCAACTCATCCTCGATGTCGAGGTCACACAGCCGAGCCGGCTCCTCGATGATCACGCGCAGCATGTCGTGGCTCAACGGGCGCAGCGGGACGACATCGGCGCCGACCCGTGCCAGCTCCGGCAACGACAGCAACTGGTCCTGAAACTCTGACCGCAGGGTCATCACGACCCGCAACGATCCCTCGACCGCCTTGACGATGAGCGTAGCGAACTGGGCGAGATCCTCCTGCCCCGGGCGCAGCAGCTCTTCCGCCTGATCGACCACGACCAGCAGCCGATCACGCGGCGGATCGGCGCCCGCGACCAGCAGCTCGGCCGCCGCCGCGCGCAACCCGTTGCCGTCACTCAGTTCACGCCGCGTGCGTGCGACGGTCCACTCGAGACGCAGTCCGTTTGCCGTCGCCACTAACGCCTGGGCGAGCGCGCCCACGGGGTCCATGCCCGGAGTGAACGGGCGGAGGACATCCCAGCCCGGCTCCGCCATCATCGTCGCGGCGAGCCCCGCGCGGACTAGCGAGGACTTGCCGCAGCCGGACGGTCCGACGAGCAACAGGATCCCGCTGTCAAACCGAGTGTCGAGCGCACGCAGTCTCGCCGCGAGCTGGTCGACCTCCGCCTTGCGGCCGTGGAACGCGGGAGCCATGTCGGTCTGGAACGAACGTAGTCCGGGGAACGGAGACCGGCTGCGGTCCCAGCCCCGTGGCCCGATCCGGCGCAGCGAGGTGCCGAACTTGGCTCGCCAGTCATCTCGCAGATCGACGTACTGCCGCCCGTCGAGAAGCCTCGACGTGACGCCGGGATCGGCTCGCAACGGCAGCAGTCGCAGCCCCCACGCGTCCGCGATCCCGACCTCGGCGGTGCACCACTCGGACCTCAGGTAAGCCTCGGTGATGACGCAGACGACCGCGTCCGCCGCGCGGAGCTCGTGGTATAGGCGTTTGCGCCACACCTCGCCGAGGTCGATGCCGTCCGACACGTCGTGGTCAAGGAAAACGCGGTGTCCTTCGCCACGCAACCATGCGCATAACTCCTCAGCGACGGGATAGTCCTCCGTCGCATGGCTGACGAAGACCCTTGCCACGCGTACCATATCGCGACACCGCAGATGACCGTTACGATCAGTAAGAGGCGCAGCGCACGTTCGGTGGCATCGGTGAGGTAGTCGGCGTCGTGCCGGAGAGCGTGTTCGAGTTCCACCGGCCCGGGCAGGATGCCGGCGTAGGCGTCGATGCCGATCTCGTAGTTCACCCGGGCGCTGGCGCCGATCGTGCCGGCCAGGGCGATGACGGGCTTGCCGTAGCGCTTGGCCGGCTGGCGACCTCGGTGAGCGCGGCTCCGCCCCGCCTCGACCGCAGCCATGATCAGTTGACCGACCCCGTAACTGGTGGCGGCACCGGGGTTGCGCAGCGCGCGGCGGACCCCGAGTCCTCGTCGAACCCACTCGTAGAGCGGACAGCCGCAGGGTTGCTGTCTCCTTGTTTCGGGTATGCCCGGGAGATTGACAGTCCGGGCACCTGCCTACGACAGCAGCCCTAAAGGAAGATCCGATCCTCGATGCCCCCAGCAGCAAGGAGCGTCGTCGTGACCCAACCGGAGAATTCACGCCCACGCACCCGTGCGGACTACGAACGGGGACTGCCCGGCTACCACGACCCCACCGCGGGGTTCGGTGGCGCGGCACCGGCCCGCAGTGCGTTGACCCTGCGAGCGGTGCTGGCCGGTTTCGGCCTGGTGTTCTGCGCCGTGGCCGCGGTGATCGCGATCGTCACGGATCTGCTGGCGCTCGGGGTGGTACTCGCGGTGCTGGCGTTGATCGCGCTGATCGACCTGGCCTGGGTGCTGCACCGCAAGCGCCGCGGCGAGCCGGGCTGAGCGGCCTTCGTCCCGTACTTCCGGTGTTAGCTCCCGAGACCGGGAGTGTCCTCAACGGTAGTCGGGATTCTCGAAGTCGAACCGGCAGCCGGCTTCCCATTCCGAGCGCTGGTTGCCGTGTGCCGGGATGCCACCGGCGTCGGTGAGCAGCCGGGCGAGGTGCATCAGGTTCCAGGTCATGAAGGTGGTGTTGCGGTTGGTGAAGTCGTTGTCCGGCCCACCCGATCCGGGGTCCAGATACGACGGGCCCGGTCCGGCTTCACCGATCCAGCCCGCGTCGGCCTGCGGGGGGATGGTGTAGCCGAGGTGTTGCAGGCTGTAGAGCACGTTCATCGCGCAATGCTTGACCCCGTCCTCGTTGCCGGTGATCAAACAGCCGCCCACCCGGCTGTAGTAGGCGTACTGACCGGCGTCGTTGAGCAGATGCGAGCACGCGTACAGCCGTTCGATCACCTGCTTGGTCACCGAGCTGTTGTCGCCCAGCCAGATCGGTCCGGCGAGGACCAGGATGTGTGCTGCCATGACCTTGTCGTAGATCGTCGGCCAGGCGTCGGTCGGCCAGCTGTGCTCGGTCATGTCCGGCCACACCCCGGTGGCGATGTCGTGATCGATCGCCCGCAACACCTCCACCTGCACGCCATGTTTTTCCATGATCCGGGTGCTCACCTCGATCAATCCCGCGGTGTTGCTGAGCTCGGGCGAGCGCTTCAGAGTGCAGTTGATGAACAATGCCTTCAGATCGTCGTATCGTGGCGCAATCATGGGTTTCTCCTTCAAGGCACGGATCTGGATGCCGCAGCTATCTAAGTGCATATTCGGGGCGCCCCGTACACTCACCGGGTGTGACAGTCGTGTCCGGACGGATACCGGAGGGAACAGGATCCCGACGTGACCGACCTGCCTGCTGAGGACTGGAGCCGATGGCGTCAGCAGCTGAACCCTGCCGATTACGACGAGCGTTGGCGACGGATGGCGGCAGCGGGAGTCAATCCCCACGGTGAAGCGGATTTCGTGGCCGGCTACGGTCCGCGCACTGTGCTCGACGGGGGGTGCGGTACCGGCCGGGTGGCCATCGAACTGGCACGTCGTGGGCTCGACGTGGTCGGTGCCGATCTCGATCCGGACATGATCGACTTGGCGCGCACCAAGGCGCCGGGGTTGGTGTGGATCCAGACCGATCTCAGCGAACTCGACCTGACGACCCGCTTCGATGTGGTCGTGCTGGCCGGCAATGTCATTCCGTACGTGGCGGCCGATAGCCGTCCAGCGATGGTCGTCGCCTGTGTGCGACATCTGACCCCTCGTGGTCGGCTCATCGCTGGATTTCAGCTTCAGGAAGGTTGGCCCACCGTGGCCGATTATGATCGATGGTGCGAGAGCGCGGGCTTTGTCCGCGAAGCCCGATACAGCACGTGGGATCGTCTCCCGTTCACTGCGGCAAGTTCTTACGCTGTGTCAGTACACCGCCGGCAGTGACTGCGGGTCCGCTGACCGGTCCGCGCGGACCGACACGGCAGAATCGATAATGAGCGCTATTTTGTCAGGTAACTCACAGGTTACCTCAGGTAAATTGCGGGAAAACTCGTGATGCGGGGCTAGGAAACGGCACCCGACCCCACGCATCCTCGGAACATGAGCGGTTCAGTGAGCAGGCGCGTTGTGGCAGGACATGGCCTGGTCAGGGGATTACCGGACCGGTTTGTAATGTCAACAGCACGTTACGTGCTGCGCACTCCCGTCTCGGGGATGTTGTGAGTATTGACAACCCTTCTTGAAAAGGGTGTCGAAGGCCAGCGATAGTGGCTGAGTCGGCCGTCCGTGAACGTCAATGAATATCCCCGGAGAGGTGGCGTGCGTGTCCCCTACGCTCGATAACGGCGCAAGTGTCGGCAGCACTGGGATGGACACCGACTTCGCTGATTCCCTGCTGCGCATTGGTAGGCATTTCCAGCGTGGAGAAGCCTCGGCTGATCTCCGGACTCTGCATCAGATCGGTGGTCGATCCGCTGATGTCTTCTACCGTGATCGCTGGGCCTACGACAAGGTGGTGCGCTCGACTCACGGAGTGAACTGCACCGGTTCGTGCTCGTGGAAGGTCTACGTCAAGGACGGGATCATCACCTGGGAGGCCCAGCAGACCGACTACCCGTCGATCGGCCCGGACAAGCCGGAGTACGAGCCCCGCGGCTGCCCGCGCGGTGCGTCCTTCTCCTGGTACACCTACTCACCGGCCAGGGTGCGCTACCCGTACGTGCGCGGAGTGTTGCTGGAGTTGTACCGGGAGGCCAAGCAGCGGCTCAAGGACCCCGTGCTGGCCTGGGCCGATCTGGTCGACGACCCCGAGAAGGCCCGCCGCTACAAGGCGGCGCGCGGCATGGGCGGATTCGTGCGGGCCGAGTGGTGGGAGGCGGTCGAGATCGTCGCGGCCGCGCATGTGCACACGATCAAGCGCCATGGTCCGGATCGGGTTGCCGGGTTCTCGCCGATCCCGGCGATGTCGATGGTCAGCCACGCCGCGGGGGCCCGGTTCATCTCGCTGATCGGCGGGGCGATGCTGTCCTTCTACGACTGGTACGCCGACCTTCCGGTGGCCTCGCCGCAGGTGTTCGGTGACCAGACCGATGGGCCCGAGTCCGCGGACTGGTTCGACGCCGGCTACCTGATCATGTGGGGGTCCAACGTCCCGGTCACCCGCACGCCCGACGCGCACTACATGACCGAGGCCCGCTACCGAGGTCAGAAGGTGATCGTCGTGTCGCCGGACTACGGCGACCACACGAAGTTCGCCGACGAGTGGTTGCCCGCCCGGCCGGGCACCGATGCGGCGCTGGCGATGTCCATGGGGCATGTGATCCTCAAGGAGTTCTTCGTCGACCGGTCCACCCCCCGGTTCACCGACTACGTCAAGCGCTACACCGATCTCCCGTTCCTGGTCACCCTGGAGCAGCGGGGCGAGACCCACGTCCCCGGCAAGTTCCTCACCGCCGCCGATCTCGGCGACACCGGGGAAGGCGCGCAGTCCAAGACGGTGTTGCTGGACGCGCGCAGCGGGCAACCGGTGGTCCCCAACGGCTCGCTGGGCCACCGGTTCACCGGCTCCGGGCAGGGTCACTGGAATCTCGACCTGGGTGACGTGGACCCGTTGCTGACCCTGCACGGCGGTGACGTTCCCGAGATCGATGTCACCGAGATCGCCCTTCCCCGGTTCGACACCAGCGAGCCCGGGGTGCTGCGCCGCGGGGTGCCCACCTGGACGGTCGCGGGCAAGCTGGTCACCACGGTGTTCGACCTGTTGCTGGCCCAGTACGCGGTGCGCAGGCCGGGCCTGCCGGGACAGTGGCCCACCGGCTACGACGACGCCACGGTTCCCCATACGCCTGCCTGGCAGGAGCAGATCACCGGAGTGCCTGCCGCCGCCGCGGCGCGGATCGGCCGCGAGTTCGCCGACAACGCCGAGCGCTCGGGTGGCCGGTCCATGATCCTGATGGGCGCGGGGACCAACCACTGGTTCCACTCCGACCAGATCTACCGGTCGTTCCTGACGCTGGTGATACTCACCGGTTGCCAGGGGGTCAACGGCGGCGGGTGGGCACACTACGTCGGGCAGGAGAAGGTGCGTCCGATCACCGGCTGGGCCACCCTGGCCTTCGGCCTGGACTGGCAGCGACCACCCCGGCAGATGCAGGGCACCGTGTACTGGTACCTGGCCACCGACCAGTGGCGCTACGACCCGTTCACCGC
>JBOHHD010000310.1:0-8064 GCA_050700515.1 Pseudonocardiaceae bacterium | reverse complement strand
GCCGCGAGCAGCAGCCGTGCCGTGGTGCGCACATACCCGTAGACCTCCTCGCCGCTCACCTTCGCCGTCAGCTGGTAACGGCCGTGCTCGTCGAGTTCGTAGACCTCCAGCCCACCCGGCTGGACCGGATCGAGCAGCCAGTACGACGGCACCCCCAGCCGCTCATAGTGCGCCTTCTTGGTGTTGCGATCATTCAGTTGAGTACTCCGCGACAACACCTCTGCCGCCAGCAACGGCGCCACCGGCAGAGTGGCCTCGGTGAGATCGACATAGCGCGCCACCAGCACGTCAGGCTGCACCTCGGTGGTGAGCGCGGTCCGCACCGCGAACGGGGCGGGCAGCACGCGCAGTTCCGGCGGGCAAGCCACATGCAGCACCCGGAACAGCGACGCCAGCATCTCCTGATGCGACCAACCCGGCGCCGGGGTCACCAGCAGCATCCCGTCGATGAGCTCATAACGCCGTCCGTCATCGGGCATCGCCTCCAGATCGTGCACCGTGAACGGGCGACCCTCGGCAAGTCCGATCTGTTCGGCCATGACCGTCATGATCCCCCTCCTTTCTGCTCCCAGCCAGTCTGGACCATGGCACCGACACTTCTGAGGGCCGACTGCTCAACGAGCCTGTGACCACAAAGCATAGATCGGCAACGCCCAGATCCGTTCGCCGAGTTCGAACGGCTGGGGTCCGGTGTGGAACACGATCCCGCGTACGAATCGCTCACCCAGCTGATCGCGCAGCCAGGCCAGGTGCTGGGAATCCTTCGTGCCCGGCGCGGATGCGGCCTTGACCTCAACGCCCACCACTCGGCCGCCACCCAGATCGACGACCAGGTCCACCTCGTGGCGACCTGACTCCGAGCGTAGGTGGTGCAGCCGCGCCCGAGGTTGCACCACTGCGATCTCAGGGCGCAATTGGGCGGTGACGAAGGTGTCGAGGATGCGGCCGAGCAGGTCACCGTCGCGCAGGACGGTGGCTGCGTCGATACGGGCGGCGCTCACGGCGAGGGCAGGATCGGTCAGGTACCGCTTCGGTCGCTTCACCAGGCGCGCGAGCCGGTTCGACGACCACGCCGGCAGCCGATCCAGCAGGTATAGGCTTTCGAGAACCCGATCGTAAGCGTCGGCGGTGCGTCGGTCGATATCGGCGGCCTGATACAGCGTGGCCTCGGCGGGGAGCCCCGCCGTGGACAGCCCGAGCACCTCCAGATATCGGCGGAGTCGCACCGGGTCGCGAACCTGCCCGGCCGCCAGCACATCCCGAGAGACGACATGTTCGAGATAGGCATCCAGCCAGGCATCTCGGCTGGCCGGTCGCAACCGGAGGACCGCCTCGGGAAACCCGCTACGGAGCGCGAGCGAGATGTACCCGTCGATGTCCGGGACCACGGAAGGTAGCTCGACCTGGTCGAGATCGCCGTCGATGACGGCAGGCAACAGCCCGGGCGCATCCGCCGCGCCCACGATTTCCCGCTCGGTGAGACCGTGCAGAACCAACCGCACGATCCGCCCCGTGCCGGGCCAGACGCGCTGGGTGAGATCGGCTTCGACGCTACCCGTGAGCAGGTATCGGCCTGACCGCGGATCATCGTCGACGGCCCGCTTCACGGCGCCGAGTACCTCGGGCACCTCCTGCCACTCGTCCAACAGCACAGGTTCACGGGCCCGCCGCAGCGCCGCATCAGGATTGGCGGCCACTGCCGCCGCGACAGCCGGATCGTCCAGTCGCAGGACATCAGCCGCGAGACGACGTGCCGAGGTCGTCTTCCCAGCGGCGCGAGGGCCGGTCACCAAGACCGCAGGAAGATCATCGAGCAACGCGGCCAGGCGCGCATCAGCCAGCCGTGGGAGGTACCCGGGAACTGACACAGAACCAGGCTACACATTTCCCGCGCTTACTGATGTACATTTTCCGCATCCAACGATCCCTTTCCGCAGTTTCGAGCCAATCCGTGGTCACCTAACGCGTCCCGAGCTGTGCCAGGTCAGGGTGTCCAGAGGAGGTCCACCGGGGCGACGGACAGCCGGTCGCCGACGCGCTGGGCCTGGCTGCCCGAGGTCAGCAGCAGCCCGGCCACGAACCGGGCACCGAGATGGTCCCGCAGCTGAGTCAAACCCCGCATCGCACTCGTCGTCACCTGGCTGCCCGCCTCGACCTCGATCGCGACAACACGTCCATCCGCCGCTTCCAGAACAAGGTCGACCTCGACCCCGTCAGCGGTGCGGTAGTGGTAAGCCGACACGATCTCCGATGCCCAGCCCGCCTGCTTGAGCACTTCGGTGACCACGAAGGTTTCCAACAGCGCGCCGAAACGACTCGCCGCGCCGGGATCCACCGGGGAGAGCCGCTCGGCGGTAATGCCTTGCAGGTGCGCCGCCAGCCCGCTGTCCACCAGATGCAGCTTGGGACGCTTCGTGACCCGCGAAGTGAGGTTGACCGACCAGGCAGGCAATACCACCACGAGGTACACCAGTTCGAGCAGTCGCAGGTAGACACCCGCCTGATCCCGCCCGAGCCCGGCATCGCGGCCCAACTCGGCGGCATTGAGTACCTGCCCCGTCCGGGCCGCGCTCAGCCGGAGGAATCGGCTCAGCACATCGGCGCGGCGCACCGGCGCGACGTCCGCACCGATCCGCTCGACCACCAATGCGGCGAGGTTGGCGAACCACCGGCTCCGTGGCTCGGGCGCAAGCCCGACGGCGATCGGGTAACCACCTCGGAGCACGATGTCGACCAGTTCAGACCGCTGCGTACCCGAGGTCCGACGCTGCGACAGAGCGGAACCGTCGAAAAGCCGATCCACCACCGACGCGGCTCCCGGCATCAGTTCGGCGACGGCAAAGGGCCACAGGGTCAGCAGCTCCACCCGCCCGGTCAAGAAGTCGGCGAGCTCGGGAACAACCTGGTGCCGAGCGGAACCGGTGAGCACAAACCGCCCGGGACGCCGGTCCCAATTGAGTTCCGCCTTGATCGCCGCAAGGACATCGGGTACGCGCTGGAACTCATCGATGACGATCGGTTCGGGGAGGTCACGCACGAACGCCATCGGGTCGTCGGCGGCAAGGCGACGCACCGCCGGATTATCCAGGTCCAGCAGAGTGCCGCCGTCCGCGCCGTCGACGACCTCGTGGGCGAGGGTGCTCTTCCCCGCGGTACGAGCACCCGTGATAGCAACTACCGGACTGGTGGCGAGGGCAGCGGTCAAGGCCGCCCGGATCCGCCGCTCGACCGTCTTCCCCGACATCATGAGCCCAGATTACCCGACAATGTGTGGCATTATCACCAGACTTTGTGAGCCCGTAAGAACCGACAACCCGAGCACGCGAATCCGAGGTCTCCAGGGAACAGGTGATCTGGAAGAGCGGCGGTTCACCGGGGTCTGGCGGTGCTAGGCGCGCTGACCTATAGCAGTTGAACAGGTGTGTGAGCAAGAGTGTGCACTACTAATTCACCCTCGTTGTCACGCTGGTTTTCTGTTGCCAGGCGGTTACGCTGCGGCGTCACAGCGGCAGGCAGGTCTGGCAGGGGGGTGACATGGCGTGGGAACCGGAAGAGCTCACCGAGTTGTGGCGGGCATTGGGAGCGCAGCTGGTCACCTACCGGGTGGCGGCTGGGCTGACTCAAGGCCAGCTCGCCAGGACCGGCAACTACCACCCCAGCGCGATGTGCCATATCGAGAAGGGCCGAGCCCACGGCACCGAGCTGTTCTGGAAACTCGACGATGAGCAGTGCGGTGCGCGGGGGGCGCTGCTGGCCGCGTTCCGTACCGTGCAAGCGGCCAAGCAGGATCACGAGGCGCGGGCCGAGGAGGCGCAGCTCGAGCAGGCCCGGGCCAAGGCTGCGGCGTTGCGCGCCAGTGTCACCGGGGATGCTGTTCCCGCTGGTAGGGTGGCCGGAGACGAGTGTCCTGGTACCACAGAAGACCAGGCGATGAGACGACGCGAGGCGATCGGGCTGGCCGCGAGGATCACGGTGGGGGCGAGCCTGACCACGGTGGACCGGGCCGTGCTGGACACTCCGCTCGGCGCGAGCCCGGTTCCAGCCCGGATCGGTAGGTCAGACGTTGCGCGAATGGCGACGATGACCCGCGCTCTGATGACGCAGGACAAGGCGATGGGCGGGAGCTCCTGCCGGGACGCCATACTCGGCCACCTGCGCGGGGCGCTGCAACTACGGAACGCAACCGCAGCAGACCCCGTCTGGGTCGCCCTGAACGCGGAACTGGCTCGGCTGCAGAGCCTGGCCGGTTGGACGTCGGAGGATCTGTGCCTGTCGGTCTCCGCGCAGCGCTGCTACCTGCGGGCGCTGGAATCGGCCCGACTGGCCGGGGAGCCGCTGCTCGCCGCCCACGCGCTGGGGTGCCTGGGCGGTCTGTATTTGCGGGCCGAGCATTTTCGGGAGGCGTTGCAGCTATTCCAACTGGACCCGATTCCCGCTCAGGAAGCCGCTTCAGCAGGCATGCTCGCCGGGTTGGCCCGCAGCATGGCCCAGGCATACGCCAGGCTGGGCAATCCCGACGATATGCGGCGCGCGCTGCGCCAGGCAGAGGAGCACTACGCCCGAGCCCAGCAGACGCCCGATGAATGGGTCAGCACAGTTGTACCGCCCGACTGCTCGGTACTGCCCGCCGGCCGAGCCAATGCCTACTCCCGGCTCGCCAGCCATCACCCGCGCTTCGCCGAGAACGCCGTCCTCGAGATGACCGAGGCACTGACCCTGCGCGACCCCACTCGGGCCCGCGCGTTGCTCGGGGGCCGGATCACGCTGGCCACCAACCAGTACCGCTGCGGCGAGATCGGCCTCGCCAACACCACCAACGAACTGGTCCTGGCGTCGGTGAACCAGATCAGCTCCCGCCGCACCGCCCGCGACCTGACCGCAATGGGCGCTGTGATCCGCCGGCACACCACCGATTCCACCGCACTCAACCTAGCCCACCGCATCCACACCGGCACCGTTGCCTGAGCTCAAGACCGCCGTGCCGCAGCACCAGATCTTGCCTACGTCGTCGGCAAGATCGGCAAGCAGTTGACCTGTATCCCGAGGAAATGGTGGCGATTAGCACTATACGTGCGAGTATTCCGCGACAGCGGCCAGTGGGTCATTGCGAAACAAGGTAACAGCACGCCACCAACGGTTCCGTAGAGCGCACTTCAACGCAGTAAGGCGTGGTCAAGCGCTTGGGCGCTCCTCAGGAGACAGCGGGATCTCCACCAACGGTATTACGGGATGCCGGTAATCAACGCTGCTGGGCATGCCAGCAATCACCGCTGCCATCCGAGCATTTTGGGCGCGCTCGGCATCGGTATTTTCGGACAGCGGCAGGTGCAGCGCCTCGTACATCCGGAACCGATTGAGATCGACAAGGGCGGCCAAGGCATTACCATAATGCGCGGCAGCAACGAGCGCGCCTCGATAGGAGATGTAGGCGAGGGAGTACGGTACGATGGTCAAGAGCAGCCAGACATCCCAGGGCCACATCAAGAACACCGTGACCAAGCAGGCGATGATGCCTGAAGCGCAGAGTCGGACGGCGAGGTCCAGGCCGTTGCGTTGGTCGTTCAGATAGTTGACATGATTTTCCGGCGCAACGAGAGCGAGATGCGTTGCTTTCTGTATAATGTCGATTTCGTAGCCACGCCCGGCGTTGACCTCGTACTTTCGCAGCAGATTACCAAGCCTGGTAGGCATGACATCCTCGTGTTTCTCCGGATAAGCTTCAATCACCTTCCGCGCATCGGCCCAGTCGGTGATCGCGGCGACATGTCTACGCGCTTCTGGGGTGGTCGAGTCAACAAGAGAAACCCGCGACTGCCCATTGACGGATTCCCGCCCGAACTTCAGGATTTTATCCGCGCTTCCCAAACTCGTCCACGCCTCGTGTAGGCGGTTCAGGTGGTACAAGGTTCGGCGGGTCCGCAGAAAACGCATAACACGGTTTCCACCCCAATAGCCCTCGAGGAACTGGACAAGGGCGAACTGCACAGTATGCATGACTAGAGCAAAGACGAGAGTCGCTCCCAGTAAACCAATGATCTGGCCCACGCTCATCCTGGTCAGGGCGTCGACACCAGCTCGGAAATCAGGGCGATGTGTCCACGCGCCGCTAGCGATCAGAAGAACGAGATAGGCCACCAGCAGTACGGTGGGTACCGCACTGACAAGCCCGAAGTACCGCCCGATAGTGCGCGAAGTGCCGAAGCTGGGATCGCTGATGGCAGCTGTCATGGATCAATCCGGAGCTTTTTCCGACTTGTCCTCTACCTGATGGCCGTACTCACACTTGAACCATCTCCTCGCTCCGGCCGGATTGATAGCAGGGTGGCCGTACTCGCATTCCAGCTCTTTAGTGCCGTGCGTCACTGGATGTTCTCCAGGTGGCGTGTAGCCTGGTCCATTCGTCATAGAGCTGCCCCTCGGAGGGTCGCGAACACCATTGAGCGTCCCTCCCTGCGGAGAGGGCCAAGCCCATCCGTGGCCATTGCAGCCTCCCGTGAGGAGGATAAGTGCTCTTACGGAGCCTGTCGAGACGGCAGAGGTCAGTCGACAGAGGGCAGTCTCGGCGCGCCTGCGAGGTCCGAAGCCTTGCGAGTGCTATCGATGGGGCTAGGGTGCGCTCAATATCTGCCGGAGGGTCGGGTGACGGAGCAAGCTCAGGAATCCGCTACCGTAGTTGCCCCCGCAGGCCAACGCCGGGCCTACCGGCTACCAGTATGGGCTCTTCCCGTAGTCGGGTTGGGTGTCTGCACAGCCGTTGGCTGGCTTTACGGTGCGGTCGGCGTAGGGATCGCGGCTGCGGTGCTCGCCGCTGTCACGATTGCCACCGTCGGGGCGGATGTGCGGCCCGACAGCCGCGGACGGCACACTGCGCAGGCTGTGGCGCTCATTGTGGCCGGCGCCATTGTGGCCGTGGCGTACCTACGCGTCGAAGTTACACAGACCCATCCGGACGTACGGTCCGGTGAGCCACTACTGGATCTCCGGAATCGTCAACTGTCGGCATCGGACATCCAAGGCAGGGTCCTCCGCGGGGCACAACTTCAAGGCGCAACGCTGTCTGGTCTGGATCTGAGCGGAGCAGACCTGTCGGGGGCGAACCTCGCAGGCGCCCACCTGATCGCTACAGACCTGGCCGGAGCGCACCTGAACGGAACAAACCTGCGCGGTGCCGATCTGCGTGAGGCATGCCTCCGGGGGAGCATTCTCGATGGCGTCGACCTGACTGATGTCAATGCCAGCGGCGCCGACTTGTCCGGTGCCATGGTCAGTCAATCGGCCATCGCCACAGCGCGCGTCTGGCCTGCGGCCAGCACCGGTGTCGGGGCCGCCTGCAAGTAAGCTCATCAGCGCCGATCCGAGTGTCCCGTGATCTGTCGGGGTCTCTTCGGGGTCGACGGCCTGCGTCGGTGGGTGTTCAGGTTCGGATGGTAGCCACCACATGATGGGCACATCGTCGCCGACGGTGGGAGATACGTGATCGAGGTAAATCTTGGATCGAGGTAGGGGTCGGGCAAGTCGGTGGTGATGGACTGGGACCGGGTGTGGTGGATCCGGCCCAGCGGGAGTGGTCCGAGTGAAGATGATGGCGCATCATCGAACGTATGTTCGATCGTCGACCTGAGCGGCTGCGCGGGTTCCCCAAGGTGTGGGTCGACCTGGCGTGCGTCGTCGACGATGCCCGCTCACCCCCGGCGTGGGTCAACCCCCGGGGCTATGACATGTCGCTGATCGTGCCCGGCCTGCTGCTGATGCGGCTGGCTACCGCGCACGGTCGCGAACTCGCCGTCGTGGAAACTCGCCTGCTGCGGGCCGACGGACACCCCCCCGGGTTGCGGGTGACCCTCCTCGTCCCCGGCCACGCGGTGACGCCGCGGATCGACCAGCCGGCCAGACCGGAGCAACCCGAAGGACCAGCCCTTTGATCCGTAGCCACTCCAGGACCTCTCGACCGGATACCCCGTGACGTAGGTACCTCAGTTCGGTCGGCATGCTGTCGTGGTGCAGCTTGTCCCGGCCGACCTTCGTCGCAGTGATGGCTGGTTGGCCGGGAGCCTTGCCCGGTGG
>JBOHHD010000309.1:0-9390 GCA_050700515.1 Pseudonocardiaceae bacterium | reverse complement strand
ACCCATATCTCGTAGGTGGAGGCGTCGAAGACCTGCGGCGAGTGCACCAGCACCCGCTCATGACCACCACCACCGAAGCGCGAATCGACCGCCAACGCGACCACGTTTCGATGTTCGACCACCACGGCTTTAGGAGTACCGGTGGAGCCGGAGGTGTAGATCAGGTAAGCCGGATGCTGATGAAACAGCGGCCCGACGCGGTCACTGTCATGGGGATTGGTGTCAGATTGCCGGGCCAGCTCATCCCGAATGCCATCATCATCCAGGACGATTATCGGGATCCCCTTGGCCTCAACCAACCCGGCGGGCAGCTCGATCGCTGTGGTGGTGAGCACGGACACGGGGTGGGCGTCGGTGAACATGAAACCGATCCGGGCGGGCGGATAGTCCGGGTCTATCGGCAGGTAAGCCGCGCCGGCCTTGAGAACCGCCAAGACAGCGACGATCATGTCCATCGACCGTGGCAGCACCAGCGCCACGAAGGCCTCAGGTCCGATTCCCCGTGCGATCAACAATCGCGCCAGCTGATTAGCCCGAGCATTCAGCTGGGCATAAGAGATCGCGATGCTCTCACACATCACCGCAGTCGCGTCCGGAGCACGCGCCGCCTGCTGCTCGAACAGCACCGGCAGACACATCATCGGCACCGGGCGGGCGGTGTCGTTGTAATCGAACAACAACCGCTGACGTTCCTCGATAGTGAGAATCTCGATCCGGCTGATCAGCCGACCCGGATCAGTGACCACCACCTCCCACAACCGCAACAACCGGGCCGCCAACATCTGCACATCAACTCGATCGAACAAATCGGGGTGGTAGTCAATTCTCAGTCGCAGGCGGGGACCTGGCCCGGGAACGGCCATAATACCCAAGGAGTAATGGGTGGCATCACGGATGGTGACATCGGTGACAGACAGACCGAGGCCAGGGATGTTCAGGACAGCGGCATCGATGGGATAATTCTCGAAAACTGTCACGGTGTCGAACAGCTCACCGAATCCGGCCAGGTGATGGATATCGGTCAGGCCCAGATGATGATGAGCCATCAGCCGGGATTGTTCGTCCTGTACCCGGGTGAGCAAGGCACTCAGCGGTTCACCTGGCAGCAATCGGACCCGTACCGGCACGGTGTTGATGAACAACCCGACCATGGTCCCGATCCCGGGGATCTGGGGTGGGCGCCCGGCCACGATGGTCCCGAACACCACATCCTGAGTCCCGGTCAATCGGCCCAGCAACAAACCCCAGGTGGCCTGGAGAACCGTATTGAGAGTCACTCCCAGGTGGCGGACTTGATCATGCAAAGCGATGGTCAGGTCATTGGGCACCTCGATGTTGACGTACTCGGGGATGGCTGGTGTCCGGATGGCGCCGGGAGCCGCGAGGTGGGTGGGATGTTGCAGCCCGGCCAGGGCCTGTACCCAGGCATGCTGGGCACCCGTCTGGTCCTGGGTGTCCAGCCAGCTCAGGTAGTCCCGGTACGAACGGACTCGTCCCAACCCGGTGGAGTTCCCCCGCTGGGCGTACAACATCCACAGCTCACCCACCAGTACCGCCATCGACCAGCCATCCAGCAGGATGTGGTGATTGGTCAGTACCAGCCGATGCTGCTGAGCACCCAACCGGACCAGGGTCAACCGCAGGAGCGGTGGGCGAGCGAGATCGAAAGGCCGCGCGCGGTCCTCGGTGAGCAACCGGGCCAGCGCGATCTGCTGCTGTTCCTGCGCCAGCCCCGTCAGATCGAGCTCATGCCAAGGTAGGGTGACCTGCCGCGCGATGATCTGCACCGGCTGGCCGGAGCGTGGCTGCCAGAACGCTGCCCGCAGGGCGGCATGGCGATCCAACAACGCCTGCCCCGCAGCTCGCAGGCCTTCAGCAGCCACCAGCCCTTCAAGATCGAAGACGCATTGGACGTGATAGACATCCGCCGCGAGCTGATCATGTAGGGCGTGGAACCGTAATCCGTGCTGCAATGGAGACAGCGACCAGACATCCTCCACCGCCGGCCAGGCAGCGTCCAGATCATCAATGTCGTCTTGGTTCAAGACCGTAGCCACCAGGGCAAAATCCGAGGGAGTATGGCCTCCAGCACCAGGCTGCTCGGCGCAGGCCACCAGCAGGTCCACCATGTGCAACCATGCCTGGGCTAATTCATGCACATCGGATTCAGCCCATAATCCCTGTGCCCACGACCAACCGGCGTGCAATTGCGGTCCCTCGGGATGGTCGCGGATGAACGCGTTGAGTTCCAGACCATGAGCCAGCGCCATCCCCGGATCAGCGCCCCCGCCGAACATTCCGGTCTCCGCAACCACCGCCCACTCCACAGGCCCCTCGGGAACGGGAAACCGACCCAGGTAGTTGAATCCGATCTGCGGCTGAGCAGCCTGCGCCAGAACAGCTCCGATCTGTTGATTCAGATACCGTAACGCCCCATAACCCACACCATTGTTCGGCAAAGCCCGAAGCTGTTCCTTGACCCGCTTGAGTGCCGTGCCCAGCAGCAGGCCCCCGGTCCGGACTTCCTCCTCGGCCACCCCAGGATCAAGACAGAGAGGGAACACGCTGGTGAACCACCCCACGGTCCGGGAAAGATCCAGCCCCTCGATGATGTCCTCACGGCCGTGGCCCTCCACGTCGACGAGCACCGCGCTGCCCGCCCCGCGCCCGTGACGGTGCCGCCATCCGGCTACCACCACTGCCAATGCGGTCAACAGCACCGCATTGACATTCCCGTGGAACACAACCGGCACTCGGGTGAGCAACAGTGCGGTCCGCTCGACGGGCAGGGTCACCATCATCGCCCTGCTGGTGCTCATCACATCGACCGCTGGATCCAGTGGTCGATCGGTCAGCAACGGATCCGTCCCGCCTTGACTCGCCAACCACACCGGTACCTCATCGCAGCGCTCCGGATTCTGTGCCCAATCCAGAAGATGCTGTGCCCATTGACGGAACGAGGTTCCCACCGCCGGTAACCGCGGGCGCCGTCCTGCCAGCACCGCCCGACCCGCAACCGCCAGGTCCGTTACCAGAATCCGCCACGACACTCCATCCACCACCAAGTGATGGATAACAATCAGTAGCCGGCCCGGCTGGTCCTGCCCGGCGTCGAACCACACCGCCTGCACCATCACACCGGCCCACGGGTCCAATCGCGACTCCGCCGCCGCGGCCTGCTGGCTCATCACCTCCGAGAACTCAGCACCGGCAAGATCGGCCACATCAACCCGGCGGACCACATTCTTGAGGTCCACCGCTCCCACCGGGGAAACTTCCCAATCCCACTCACCGCTCTCTGCGGTCGGACGCCTGAATCGAGAACGCAACACATCATGGTGATCCAGCAGTACTCCCAGCACTTGAACGAGCTGCTCGATACGCAGCCCCGCAGGCACACACAAATAGACCGACTGACAAAATCGGTCAAGGGGTCCGATCCGGTCAGCCAACCAATGCATGATCGGGATGAGCGGAACCCTGCCGACCCCTGAATCCGTGACTCGAGCCGGAGCGGCATTCACCGCACCAGCGATCGCGGCCAGCCGTTCCACGGTCTTGTGTTCAAAAACATCCCGCGGTGTGATCACCAGGCCTGCCAGGCGGGCTCGGCTCACCAATTGGATCGAAACAATACTGTCTCCTCCTAGTTCGAAGAAATTGTCGTCGATTCCGATGGTGGGCAGGCCCAGTATCTGGCTGAACACTTCGCACAGGATGCGTTCTCGTGAGGTGCGGGGGTGCCGGCACCCGACAAGGGGCCGGACCTCGGGGGTGGGCAGCGCCGCGCGGTCCAGCTTCCCGTTGCTGGTCAATACCAATCTCGGCACCACCACCACTAAGGCCGGCACCATGTAACCAGGCAAACACCGCCCCAGGAACTCCTGTACCTCAGCCCCGACCACCTCCCGACCCGCTACCGCTACCGCATAGGCGATGAGTTGTTTGTGTCCGGAGTGCTCTTGGCGAGCTATCACGGTTGCCTGGCTGATGTCGGGGTGTCGGGTCAGGACCGCTTCGATCTCCGCGGGTTCGATCCGGAAACCCCGTACCTTCACCTGCTCATCCACCCGACCCACGAACACCAACTGCCCGCCAGCATCCCAACGCACCAGATCACCCGTGCGATACATCCGCTCACCGCCCACCCCGAACGGACACGCCACGAACCGCTCCGCGGTCAACCCCGCCCGACCCCCATATCCCCGCGCCAACCCCGCACCCGCGATATACAACTCCCCCACCACACCCACCGGCACCAGAGCCAGCACCGCATCCAACACAAACACCCGCGTATTAACGACCGGAGTACCGATCGGCACCGCCCCCGCAGCCGACAATGGCGCACTCATCGTGGCGCACACCGTCGACTCGGTGGGTCCATACGCGTTCACCATCCGTCGATCGCTCGACCAGATGGCCACCAACTCCAGCGGGCACGCCTCACCACCGACGACCAACGTCACAAGATTCGGAAATATCCCCGGCGGCACACTGCTCAATACCGACGGCGGAATGAGGGCATGGCTGATGCCCTGCTCCACCAAAATCGCAGCAAGGTCCTCACCCACCAGTGGACCCGATGGCACCACCAGCACCGCACCCGCCGCCCACGACATCACCATCTCGAACACCGAAGCATCGAAGCTGGGGGAGGCGAATTGCAACACCCGACTACCCCCACCCACTTTCAGCGACTCGACCTGGGTCAGCACCAGACTCGACACCCCGGTATGAGAAACAACGACGGCTTTGGGGGTGCCGGTGGACCCGGAGGTATAGATCAGATAGGCTGGATGCTGGGGAAACAACGGCGCCAGCCGATCACTGTCGCGGGGATCGGTACCACGAGACCGGGCCAGCAGATCACGGCTCTCCTCATGATCCAACAGAATCACGGGAATCCCCCGTGCCCGAGCCAGCTCGCTGACCCCGGCCGATCCCATGGTGGCAATCAGACAGGTGGGGTGAGCATCAGCAAGCATGAACCCGATCCGCACAGCCGGATAATCCGGATCAATCGGCAGATACGCCGCCCCGGCCTTGAGCACAGCCAGCACCGCAACCACCATCTCCACCGACCGTGGTAGCGCCAACGCCACAAATGCCTCAGGCCCGATTCCCCGGCTGATCAACAAATGAGCCAGCCGGTTAGCTTCGATGTTGAGTCGAGCATAGGACACCTCAGTGTCCTCAGACACCACGGCGATATTCTCCGGAACCCGAGCCACCTGAGCCTCGAACAACACCTGCACACAGTCCACCGGCGCCTGCCGAGTAGTCTGATTAACACCCATCAACAAATCCCGACGCTCCTCGGGAGTCAAAACATCAACCCGACCGACCGACAGGTCCGGATCCGCATCGGCCAGATTTTCCAGCAGCTTGACGAATCGGGTGCAGTGGGCAATATTTTCCTCGGTGGAGTACAGGGCGGGGTTGGCGTTGAAGTCGATTCGGAGCGCACCATCACCGGAGCGGTCATAGACGTTGACCGTCAGATCGTCGACCGGCCCGTTCGCCAAGTTGTGCAGCGATACCGGGTACCGACCAAAACACAGCTTTGGGTCATAGCCCATGATGTTGATCGTGGGGCCGAAAAGGTGCTCATCAGTGCCCACAATTCTGAGGTCCCGGGCCAGGATTTCATAAGGATACCGCTGATGGCGCAACAGATTCCGCGCCCGCTGCCCGGCATGGCGCACCAGGTCACCAATGCTGTGGTGCGGGTCGACCCGCAGCCGCAGCGGCAGTTTACTGGCCACCATTCCCGGAACCTTGCGGGCCACGGTCCCCGTACGCCCCGTCACCGGCAGGCCGAGCATCAACTCAGCGACACCTGTCAAGCGGTGAACGTAGATCGCCAGCGACGCCATGGCCAGCGCTGGCAAACTCGTCCGAGACCGTCGAGCCAACGCCCGCAATCGATCGGCGACCGGAGCGGGTATGTACCCGGTATGGCGCAGAAAGGTGTGAGAAGTCGAGCTCAACCGACTTGCCAAGCTGACCGGATCCGGCCGATCAACCAGTTCCGCCGCCCAGTAGGCGCGGTCCTGGGCGAACTGCTCGGACGCCTGGTAGCCGGCCTCGTCGGCCAGCAGCAGATCCAGCGAGCCCAGGGTGCTGGGCGGGCAGGCCAACCCTGCCTCCAGCGCCGTGTAGACCTCGGCGATGCGCGTGGCGAAGAGCGAAAACCCGAAACCGTCCATCACGAGGTGATGCGCACTGAGATAGAGCAGGAACCGGTCGACGGCCAGCCGCAACACCGTAAATCTGAATACCGGAGCACTCCGCAGATCAACCAGGCGACTCAGATCGGATCGCATCCATTCCTGAGCCTGCTCCCACGGATCGACCGTACCCCGCAGATCGATCACCGTTAACGGCCAGTCGGTCAACCGGTCGAGCACCTGCCATACCGTGCCCTCATCGTCGACGTCGACCCGAACCCTCAACGCATCGGTGTCGGCCACCGCCTGACGCAACGCAGCCTCAAGCACAGTCAGCTCGACTCGACCAGAAATATCCATATATTCGGCAGCTTTATAAATCGGGTTGTGCGGATTCAGTTCCTGCACCAACCACATCCCCGCTTGCGCGGTAGTCAAAGTAAAGCGCCGACCCTGGTCACCCGACATCCCATCCACCCTTAATTTCGATCCATCGATGAGGTCCACGCAAATGGCCCGCCTATCCTCAGCGCCGATCGTCTCGGCGATCAGGAAAGGTTTGTGAGTCACGCAATGATGCAGCACAGATCAATCAAGCTTCGACGAATACTGCAGCAGGCAGATAACTACATCACTCATCCAGAGGACAGCACGTACCCGACTTCCAATGACTCAGGAAATAACCGATGCACATAGTAGAAGATGGCTCATATCGAACATTTCTGTGTCGTATGAATACCCCGATTCACGACACTACCCCGCCCATCAAGACGATGCGAGACAGTACCACACCAGCGCACCGTAACCAGCCCTCAAAGAGTGACAATAGGGACTCCGCCGAGGGCCACGGAGAGTGGTGAACAAAGAACATACTGTGAAGTCTTCTGCTACTCAGAGGGGCCGAATCATCACAGAATGCGGCATTGGCCGATAGTTCCCCGAGCGAGGACGGTGGCGAAGGCGTACCAGGCGGGGACGGGGGCGGTCAGGGCAGTCTCGGACCGCGATCCCCGGATGCTCTGGTAAGCGGCGATCTTCCTGCTACAGACTGATTTGATGATGCCCCGGAGAAGGCAGAATTCCTGGCAGAGAAGTGCGGCGACACCAACCGGAAGGCGTCTGAGCACGGTCCGGCTGGCAGCGGTGAACGAACGGAAGTTACCGTAACGTGATGTGCTGCCACGGCATGTCAGCAGCCGAGGTAAGGACGTGACCGATGAACGCTCCGCACGTCCAGGTCGCGATCATCGGCTCGGGGTTCGCCGGACTGGGCATGGCGATCGGGCTTCAGCACAGTGGAATCGAGGACTTCGTGGTGCTGGAGCGGGCCGAGGACATCGGCGGGGCCTGGCGGGACAACACCTACCCCGGCTGCGCGTGCGACGTGCCGTCCACGCTGTACTCGTTCTCCTTCGCTCCCAATCCGGAGTGGACCAGCAGCTTCTCCCCCCAGTGGGAAATCCACCGCTATCTACAGGACTGCGTGGACCGCTTCGGGCTAGGCCAGCACCTGCGGTTGCGCCACGAAGTACTCAGCGCTCGCTGGGATGACGACGGGGCGCGCTGGTTGATCGAAACCTCCCAGGGCCCACTCACGGCGACAGCACTGGTATCGGCCTCCGGACAACTCAGTGAACCCGCAACTCCCCCGATACCCGGCATCGAACGCTTCACCGGAGCAAGCTTCCACACCGCGCGCTGGGACCACTCCCGCGACCTCACCGGAACCAGGATCGCGGTGATCGGCACCGGTGCCTCCAGCGTGCAACTCGTCCCGGCCATAGCCGACCGAGTTGCGGCACTGCATCTGTTCCAGCGCACCGCTGCCTGGATCCTGCCGCAGCACAACCGGGAGCGTAGCCGGTTGGAGCATCAGGTATTCCGGGCTTTCCCCCTGACTCAGCGGGCCACGCGCGCCGTGTTGTCCACCATCCGAGAGTTCGCGATGATCGGCTTCACCGAGCCCCGGGTGATGCGGGCGGTGAGCCTGCTCGCTCGTCGTCACCTGCGTCGTCAGGTGCCCGAACGACGTCTGCGGACAGCCCTCACCCCGGCGTACACCATGGGCTGTAAGCGGGTGCTTCGCTCCAGTGCGTTCTATCCGACGCTGCGTCGCGCGCACGTGGAACTGGTCACCGAAGAGATCACCGAGATACGTGAACGCTGCGTGGTCACGGCCGACGGCACCGAACGCGAGGTGGACACGATCGTCTTCGGCACCGGGTTCCGCGCGGCTGAGATGTCGATGGCCCAGCGCATTCGGGGGCGGGAAGGGCAACTGCTCGCCGAGGAATGGCACAACAGGGGTGCGCAGGCGTATCTGGGCACCACCGTGGCGGGCTTTCCCAATCTGTTTCTGCTCACCGGCCCGAACAGCGGGTCGGCGCACAACTCGGTGGTGCTGGGAATCGAGGCTCAGGTCCGCTATGTGCTCGACGCGCTGCGGGTGATGGCAGCGGAGAAACTCGTCGCAGTGGAGGTCCGGCCGCATGCGCAGGAGGCGTTCGTGCGGGAGGTGGCGGACCGCACGGCGGGTACGGTGTGGACAACGGGGGGCTGCCACAGTTGGTTTCTGGACCAGGCGGGCCGCAACACCACCGTCTGGCCCTGGTTCACCGCTCGCTTCCGGTGGCTGACGCGACGTTTCGACGTCGAGAATTACCAGCTGCGCCCGCGCCACTCCATCCCGGCCACGGAATCCCGGCCACAGATCCACTGATCCCGGCCGAAGCACCGAAGACCAGCCGGCCAGAATGAATCTGCGCTACCTACTCCCGGCTTCGTTTACCCTTGCTCGAACTACTCGAACTACTGCTGAGATCTGAACCACTGGTGCCGACCTTCGACTCTTCACCCAATTTCGACGACTCTTCTCCCGACTTCTCACCCGACTCCAACAGTTTCTCCGGTTTCGACCCTTGATCCGGTTTCGACTCTTCAACCGACTTCGAACCCTCGCCGCTCTGGGTTGTCCTCTCCTCCTCTCTACGAGCATCCTCTTTACGGGCCTCCTCTTTACGGGCCGGTTCCGGAGCTGCGGCAAGGTGACTCAAAGCCGTCACTATCTCAGGAGCAAGGGCTTTGGCGAGTGCGGGGGCAAGGGCTTCTGCAAGTGCCGGAGAAAGAGCGTCCACCAGGAGTGCCCTTTCGACCGCCGAGGCATGTGAAACCGTGCGCGAAAATGAAACCATAGCCGCTTCCGCAAGAGCTGCAGTAACAC
>JBOHHD010000308.1:0-2469 GCA_050700515.1 Pseudonocardiaceae bacterium | reverse complement strand
GGCTTTCCTCTCGAGCATGTTCCACAGCTTGAACTTTCGAGATGACCGCCGTTCCTACTTCCTGGATACCAGCCCCCAACAGCGTCTGAAACTGAGCGATACCTACCGCCAGTTCAGTGACCCGCTCGAACCCTGGCCGTCCGGAACCCGGGTCGCCGAGACCACAGAATACTTGTTCGACTGTATAGCGTCCGGTGATCTGAACGTTAATCATCACGTGCTGACAATCAGTTACCTCGACTACGCCGGTGAAATTTTCGAGAATGAGCAGGAGACGGGTCCCCAGGCGCTACAGAAATTGGCCGATCACATCAATAGCGCCCAAGCCCTGCTGTGCGTGATCGACGGACATCGCATACTGCAACTGCTGAAGAACGAACCCGCAGGGCACAATCATTTTCAGTTCACCATGCAAACCATGATCGGCATGATGCAGAGCGCAAGCTGTCCCATTCATCTGGTCATCACCAAATGGGACATCGTCCGTGGCTTCGGCGAACCGGCGGATGCCGACGAGGAGCTCCGGCTCGGTCTGGTGATCGACGCACTGATGGCGTTCGACCACATACGCTCGCTAGTTTACCTTCGAGGTGCCCACCAGATCACCCGCGTTATTCCGGTCAGCGCGCTGGGCACAAGCTTCGTGCGAATCGACACGAATGGAAAAATGGTGAAGCGAAATGACGGGAAGGTGCGGCCCATTAACGTTGGCGTGCCGCTGTGCGCCGTGCTCCCAGATTTATTCAAGCAAATCCAGTCGTCACTGGACGAGGAGACTCGCAAGAATCTCGATACCGAGATCCATAAGGGAATCAGGATGCGGCCACACGAGATTATTTCCGGTGTCGCAGATTTCCTGAAGCGCCCCACGGGTATCATTGTAAGCACCGCCCTCTTTGCCACCATCGGTAGAAATCTCGGAAACGAGGCGACCGCAATGTTCCTCGACTGGGCGGCGCAACCTTATCAGAAAAAGGCAGCGAAAATCTCAGCGGAACGAAGAGGGGCTGAGCTTCAATTCGAGCGCTTCCAGCAGGCGCGGGCAGGTGTGATGGAAGATTTCATGAAGGCTGTGCTTCGACTCGAAGTGTTGTTTCCGAACTCACAGCTCCGTCGGAGGTGAGGGATCCGTGGACGGCTGGGCATTCCTCGTCGCGCGTGGTCGAAGCAAGGGCTACCGAACGGTACTGGCGCCGGATTTCCTCGTCGCACGCAATCTGCACAGCCTGCTGTCGGAATCTGCCGGCACAGACGCTCCCGGCGTGGGGGGCAGGTATTCCGTCGCGATCGACGACAGCGAAGTCGGCCAGCTGTCCCTGAGCTACCGGACCGAGCGGCTGCGGTCGGTGGATCTCCACAGCTCGGATACTGCTGACCAGTTCGTGTCGGACGAGCACGGACGCCCGTTGGAAATGCTCTACGGGCTGGTGTCCCGGCGGCCCGCGTCCAGTGATATCGACGAGCGCGATCTGCAACGCGCACGGGAAGAAGCGCTCGACAGCTACCGTCTTTTCCTTACCGACGAGAACACCTTCCAGGTGGAGGCCTCGAAATCCTTCCCGCTGCGTGGGCCTGCGGTATCCACTCCCGCCCCAGGCATTGACCTTCCCCCGCCGGATCACCCCAGCACCCGGGAGACCGTCGAGCCGGCCAGCGGGGCCATCAGACCAGCCCACGAGGTCGTCCGACCGCCGGACAGCAGTACGGCGACGGCCCGGGCCGGTTCACGTCCGGCCCGAACCAGACGGTCCAGGATCGTTGTCGGTGGCGCAGCCCTGGCCATCGGTGCCATGCTCGTTGCGCTGCTGGTCGTCTGGCTACTCCCGGACAACGAGCCGGTCCACGAGACGCGTTGCTCGGACCCGGACAAGTTGGTGGGCACAATCACCGCGGAGGAACCGACCAGAATCCGTTACCACTGGGAGGAGCAGGGGGTGGGGCGTGGCCGGTCGCTGGAGCTGAGCTTCGAGACGGCCGATGAGCAGCAAAAGAACGTCGAGGTCGAGGTGCCCGTGGCACCCGGTGCGGGCGGACATACGGGTCAGTACTCCTTGGTCATCGATGAACCTCCGGAGTTGCGGAACTCCATAGACGTCGAGGTCCGGTGCAGAGGGTGAGCAATGACGACCACCGGGGGAACGGAGGAACCCCCTCCTGCGTCGCAATCGAAATTCTGGGCCCTTTATGGTCGGCGGAAATCACCACAGCCGAGAGGACTCAGGATGGGCGGGGTAGCTGATCGGCCGGTGTTGCAGGTTCTTCGGGCAGTGGGAGCGATAGGGGCGGCGCTGGCCGTGCTCGCCGGGTGTGGTGGCGGTAGCCAAGATATGGGGCACATCCATGCGCTCGGGGTCGATCCCGGGGATGGGGTGCTGTATGCGGCCAGCCACCACGGGCTGTTTCGGATCCGGCCCGGCAGCGCACCGGAGCGGGTCGGCACCAGCAGCCAGGACATGATGGGGTTTTTCA
>JBOHHD010000307.1:0-10446 GCA_050700515.1 Pseudonocardiaceae bacterium | reverse complement strand
GATCTCGCCGGCGCGGACGCGCTGTCCTTCGTCCGGCAACGCAGCGGGCTGCTCCGTGGTGACCTGGACCGGATAGTGCGGCAGCAGGTTTTCATGGCCAGCGCGGTGAACGAGGTGCTCTCCGCGGGTACGCTCACCAATCCCAGCCGCCTTTCGGCACTGATGTCGGCCGCGCGCAGCTCCGTCGTGCTCGACCGGGACTGGGACATGCTCGGCTTCGCCCAGCAGATGCACGGCATCGCCGCGGGCGCGGTCGACTTCGTGACGATCCCGATAGTCAATGCCGACGACCGTAACGATCGCGGTCAGAGCATCGTCACCGTCAACCCGACGCAGGTCCGCGCCTTCGTCGCCGATCTGGCGGCCGGCCCCGGGGCGTCAGCCGATGCCCCCCTTGGCCCGACGCCCCCGGTCGATCCGGCACCGCTGCCCGAGCGGGCGATCCAGCCGGCCACCGTGGACGTACTCAATGGCACCACCGTGGACGGACTGGCGGGCGAGATCTCGAACCAGCTGGACGCGGCTGGTTTCACCGCCGGCAAGACTGGCAACGCCGCCCTGCGGAGAATCACCATGATCAAGGTTGCCATGGGTCAGGACGCCGTTGGCGAGCAGGTCGCGGCCTTGCTGGGGGGCGACATCCCGGTACTTGCCGAAGAAGGGTTGGCCAGCGACCAGGTGGTGGTGCTGATCGGGGCGGACTACCCCGAACGGGCTGCCGATCGAGCCGTCGCTCCGCCGATCCCTCAGCCGGCGCCGGCCCCTGCCGTAGCCGATGGCCCTGCCGTAGCCGATGCACCTGCCGATCCGGGATCATCTCCGATCAACGCCGAGGGCGTGCCCTGCGTCAACTGATCCACCTGATTCACCGCCGAGATTCACCGCCGAGGAGCCGATGACCATCACCGATCAGGTACTCGGCCCGCTGCTGCGCGCCAACCCGGCCCGGCCGCGAATCACCCACTACGACGACAACGCAGGCAGCCGGGTGGAGCTTTCCGGCGCAACCCTGGCCAACTGGGCGGCCAAAACCGCGAACTGGCTACGCGACGAACTGGACATCCAGCCCGGTGACACCGTCGCGGTGCTGCTACCACCGCACTGGCAGACCGCGGGCGTCCTGCTCGGCGCCTGGTGGTGCGGAGCCACGGTCACCGCGACGGCCGAGGGCACGCAGGCCGCGCTCTGCGGAGCCGCCCGCCTGGCCGACGCCGCAGGCGCCGAGGAGGTGGCGGCCGTCGGCCTGGACGCCCTGGGCCGGGGTATCCCGGGGTTGCCCTCCGGAGTACGGGACTACGCCAGTGAGGTTCGAGTCCACGGTGACACCTTCACTTCGGGCGCCCCCGGCCCTGATACCAGCGAAGTACTGGCCGCCGCCCGAGCCCGCGCCATGGAGCTGGGCCTGAGCGCCGATGACCGCCTGCTGTGCACCACCGGCTGGGACGGGGCTGTGCCGGGCGAGCTGCTGCTCGCCGTCTTCGCCGCCGACGCCTCACTGGTGCAGTGCACCGGCACCGATGCCGCCGCCCTGGCGGGCCGCTGCACCGCCGAGCGCGTCACCACCTCCCTGCACTGAACTCCCGAAATCGCCAGACATCCCGACTTCGATGGCCACCACATTCTGCTCGATAACGACGCCATCCAGCCGCAACCGCCATTTCTATATACACCCGAAGTCCGAGGTAATGTCTGTCCGCGCGGATCCGATTGACCACTCGACCATGCCACGGGCGGAGGGATCATGTCAGACGGCCAGGAAAACCCTTCCGGGGGCATTGTGTTCACCTTGGTGCTCGTCTTGTTCACCCTCGGCCAGCTCCTGGGGCTCATACTCCTCTATACCAACTGGGACCTCCTCGCTCCCAGCGAACTTGGATGGTTGATCGTCATCATCACGATAACGCTCGCCGTGACTGCCATGGTTGCCCTCGTCGGGGTCTGGCGGTGGCGGCCCGGTGGGGTGTTTCTCTGCTGGGACTGATCGTGGCTCTCAGCCTCATCTACGACCTGCTGACCGGAGTCCCGGTGTCGGCGCTGGCGATCAGGATCGGACTGGTTGAGTGACGTACGAGAGTGGATTCTCTTTCCTTCCAGGACCACCATTGATACTCGGCATGATCATTGGGCTGATCGGGGGAATCTCCCGACGCTGGCAGTGGTTCCACTGACGGTAACGAAGGAAACATCGGTCGGCACAGCCGCCGACTGGATCGGCATCCAAGACAGCAAACACAACACCCCCACCGCACCAACCTCGCCACCCCTCGCGGCCAGTGGACCACCTTCCCGCAGGCCATCCAGACCGACCAGCTCCCCCACTGACCAAGCGCTACCCAACAGCGACGCCCCGAGCTGAGGCTGAGGTGGCGCAGTGGCCTACCCCGGTCCGGAATCACTCGCCTGACGCCGCTGCCACTCGTCCAACTCCGAGCGCCACTTGCCACGCTGCCGGTCATAGTGCACCGGCCCCTGCCGAAACGCGGACAGGTCAAGCGTCACCAGCGCCTGATACGCCGCCGCAGGCAGATCACCCTCCAACACCACCTGCAGCCGGGTCTCAGCATCCTGGAGCACCATCACCCGCCCGGACGCCGCCGTCTCGTGCTTGGCCCCGACCACCCGATGCACCAGGCGCTTGAGCCCCCGAACGACATCCTCAGCGGCAACGGACCCAAACGCACTGAGAAAAGCATGCAACGGCAGCGTGGCAAGCACCAGCCACTGCAATTGCTCCAGCCCGCGGCGGGTCGGAACCACCCGGGTACGGGCAGCAACGCCCAGAGCGCGGAAGGCTTCGACGATCGCCTGTTCCTCCACAGCCGAGACTTCAGCAGCGACGAGAACTTCTGCGGCAATCGAATCCGAGTCACTCATCGTCGCTCAGCACCCAGACCCGCGCGGTCTTGTCTTCGCTGGCGGTGGCCAACCGGCGCCCATCCGGGCTGAACACCACCGCATTGGCCGTCTCACGGTGCTGGAGGGTCAGCGTGGTGATGGGGTGACGTAAGACACGGGGTTCGGCTGACAGGGGTAATAGCAGGTCGGGGAGTGCCTGGCGGGCGGGGTTCGACGGTCTCGCTGCAACCTTCGGCGTAGGTGCTGGGTCTGGGGACGGGGCGGGCTGCGGTGACATTGGCGGGATGGTGACGTCGAAGATGCGCCCGTCGGAAGCACGCAGATACAGCACGGGAGTGCCCCACTTCAGGGTGTCCCTCTTGGCCAGCCGCAGGGCCCGGCGAATCAGCGCTGCGGCCGTGCTGGAGAACGCGTCCGAGGCGCTGTCCCGGCCGGTGTCGCAGGCGTTGAGCATCACCAGCCGCAGCGGGTAGTGCTCGGCGAGTAGCCGGCTGATGTCGTCGGCACCGACCGGGTGGGTGCGGCCCGTCTCGTCGGCCAAGGCAAGGGTGCCCTCGTCGGCCATCCGGTCATACCCGCCGTGGCCGACGACATGGAACACGTGCCACGGGCCCTTATCCAGAGCGTCTTCCAGATCGGTGTAGGTCTGCCCGGCCACCCACCCCAGCTCCACCAGCCCCTCACCCACCAGACTCGCCAGGGCGGCCTGCAACCGTTGCTGCTCCTCTCTGCCGTCCAGCGCGTGCAGATCACCCGGACGGGCGGCCATGCCCAGGATCCGCAGCGGCGGCGCGACCCGCAGGGGCTGGCGAGGCGCCAGTACCTGGAGGTAGCACACCAGAGGCACGGTCAAGCCCAGGTAGTCCTGCCTGCCGGGATCGAACAGGAACTCCCACGGCAGCCGGGCCAGCTCCGGCGGGCGGACCCGCAGCACCAGCCGCAGCACATGGTCGTTCTCCCGAGCGCGCTGCCTGCTGTCCGCATACAGGGCGCGCACATCGTCGGCGATCAACGCGCCGAACAACCGTCGGCCCAGCTCCCGCACCGGCAGCTCGTCCTCGGTGGGCGCGCGCCGCACCACCGCCGAGGACACCAGCACCTTGTCCTTGATCACGGCGAGTTGCTGGTCGAGCTCAGCGGGGGTCACCGACCAGCGCAGGGTGGTGGCGACCTCCCCGCCCGGCGCCCGCGCAAGCACCGGATAACCGCCCGCCGCCCCCAGGCCGATCTCCAGCTCGAAGTCGAGCGTGATCATCCCCGCCCCTCCGAACCGGTCTCCTCGCGCGCCGTACGCAAGTAGTCGCCCGATCCTACGAAGCGACGACAGGCGGCAGCACACCGAGTGACACACGATCCCGCTGAGGGCGTCAGTGGCGTTCAAGCACCCGCTTGAGTACGACGAGATCAGCGGTCACGGCATCCGCATCGCGCGCGAATTCGCTCGTCGCTCATCCCTGGCCGTCGCCAAGGCGTGTCAGGACAGGATCTGGGCCTCAATCGAATGTCCAGACGAGTACTACTTGCTTGTCTTCCGGTATGCCTCCGGCGCGGCCGTAGGTCGCCAGTGCCGCCGCGTTGTCCTGGCCCGTGACCGTCCACATTCCAAAACAATCGCGTTCGTGCGCCAGGTCCGCGAGCGCGGACACCAGAGCTTGGCCAACCCCCCGCCCGCGGAACAACTCGTCCACGCCCAGCTCGTACAGGAACATCTCGGTCCCCTTGTCCGGATGTGTCATTTCGACGCTAGTGATCATCCCTGCCGGGATGTCGTCTACGTAGGCGATCAGGAGGTGGTGGTGCTCATCCTTCAGAAACTGCTCCGTCGTTGCCTGTCGAGGGAAGGTATCGAACAGATGCCCGGCAGCTTTGACAGCCTCGACCTGAGTGATGCGTCGGATCTCCATACGGGGATCGTGACAGCTCTCGGCATTGAGGGCACCGGTTTTGTGGACAGCGCCAGCGCAGCGTCGTCAGGCGCCACCTTGATCAGGGAAGGAAGTGATGACCACACTGGTGAACGTGCTACTCGGAGGTTGTCGATCGCAGCAGTCATAGGGCAGCCTTGACGAGCGATGGCAGCTCGCGCTCCACGGTGGCACAGACGATTGCGTGATCGGTGTCGAAGTACCGATGGGTCAGATGGTCACGCATACCAGCCACGTCCGCCCAGGGATCGTGGGCTCTTGGCGCTGGTCAGCATGACTCTACCAACCGAGCCGCAGTCCGGTGGGGCACCGCTTCGTCGTAGGATCTCGACCCGCACACACCCCACACGGGCGCAGTTCGCCTCGCCGGGTACTCACCGGCGGCCGGTTTCGTGCTCACGGTCATCGCCGACCGGATCGATGGCGAGCTATGGGGCGCGTCACAGCGGGGAAGCCAACAGGAGCGGAACGGCGCACGTATCCGGAAGCGCACGATGTTGATCCGGCAGCCGAGGAGACCGATCTGGCCACCGCTGTCGCGACACTGCGCCACGACGTCGAACGGGTCGCTGCTCTCGTCAGATCCGCATGAAGGTTGGCGGTGTAGGTGGACGGCCAGCCGCCGCGGCCGGAGGTAAAGATCACCCGGCTGCCCGTACCGACCGCGGCCCTAGAAGGGCGGTGGTTCGTCGGGGTCTGGCCGTGGTGGTGGGGGCGCCGGCTCTGGTGGGGATGGGGGCCGGTACAGGATGGGTCCGTCTTCGTCGCCGGTCACCGGTGATGGGTAGTCGAGGTAGTCAGGCCCGGGGACGGGGTCGGGCAGGTCGGTGGTGATCAGCTGAGGCCAGGTGTGATAGGTGCGCCCGAGGGGGCTTATCCAGACGAAATGGCCCGGCTCAGGTTGGCACAGCCGCCACCCGCCCTCGTGCTTCACCCGATGATCATGCTTACACAGCGGCCCGGAATTGGCCTCCGTGGTCGCCCCGCCCCGACTGTGGTCGACGGTGTGGTCCAGATCGGCTTGGTGGGCCGGGCAGCGGCAGCCGATCATGACGCAGTACCGGTCGCGGACCTGGACGTGGCGGCGCAGCGCCGCTCCGGCGAACCGGGCGCCCGGGTCCTGAGTCGATGCGAACCGGGGCTTACCCAGAACGTGCTGGTCGCGGTAGGCGTCGTACTGGACGACGAGGTCAGTGATCACCGCGGCCCAGTTCCCGCAGGCGCCGAGGTCCGCAGCCAGCTCGGCGAGCAGGGTGGCAGGCAGGTGCAGCTCCACGATCCCGTCCCGGCACGGCGGGCCCGCCTCGGGCTCGTCTTCGGGCATGGTGGCAGGTCGACGGCGGGTGATCCCGGCCAGGATCAGTCGCCCATCGGGGTCGGTGATCGCGAATCGCCATTCCGCGGCCCACTGGGCGGCCGCGATACCACGGGCGGTCTCGGCGGTGACCGGCCCCCACCCGGGTACCTCCCCAGGGTGGCGGTTCCGCCCGAGCAAGGTGCCCACACCGACCCGCAGCTCCACCCCCACCCGAGCTCCCGCAGCGGGCCGTTGCGCACCACCCGCACTGTCCCCATGCTCCGGGGCAGACGAGCCGTCGACGGCCGCGCCGGTGTCACCGTCAGCCGCCACGTCGCCGTCGGTCACCGTGTCCCCATCGACCACCATGTCACCATCGGCAGGGTGCTGGGTTGTAGGGCCGTTGGAAGTGCCGTCGTCGGGAGTGGGGTCAGGCGCGGTGTCGCCAGGAGTGGCGCGGGCGAGCAGGTCAGTGATGATCTCCTCGCGGGTGTGGTTCGTCCAGCGCCCGTCGAGTAGGCCGAGGTAGACGTCGGCGCGCAGCGGCCCGATCCGCCCCGGATACCCTGCCCGCTTCGCGGCCCTGGCCAGCTCCTCGATCCGGGCGCAGGCGGCCGCGGCCTGGTCGGTGGGCAGCCGACGGCCGCTGACGGTGGCGGTACCCTCCTCGTCCAGGTAGCCGATCACGTCCCGGTCCCGCACCGCACCGGCGTACCGGCGCGCCGCCCACTCGGGGTCCAACGCGATTGCCAGCTTCTTGATCCGCGCCGCCAGCTCGCCCGTGGTCAGCCGTCCGGCCTGCGGGAGCAACCGGGCGCACACGACCTGCGCCTGCTCGTCGGTCAATTGCGCGCACAACTCACTGAACAGCCACGCCTTGCTGCGGCAGATCACCCCGTCGTCCAGGGCGGTGAACACCGCAGGCAACCGGCCGGCCAGGGACTGGGCGAAGCGGTACTCGCGGTAGGCGGCGTTACGGGTCCAGGCCAGCGCCGCCCGGATCTCGTCTGCCGCAGGCAGCAGGGACTCGGTGCCACCCGGCGGTTCGGGCCGCCGGATCACCTCGTCCGGCCCGGCAGCCGGGTCACAGCGCCCGATTTCGGCCATCACGGCCAGCAGCTGCGCCTGATCGTGGGAAAGCTGACGGGCTCGCGCCTGCAATACCTCCACCAGATCCGATCCGGCCAGCGCGCGAATGTCCAGATCGGCGAGCACGGCACTCAACCGCGGACCCGGCGCCATCCGCGCCAGACCCTCCGGAATCAGCTGCCGTACCGTCACAACCCGGACTCTAGACACCAGGTCTGACAGTTTCCGGCTCTCCGGTACGGCTGCGGCACACAATTCCCGGACGACTTTTCCGTGGTGTCAAAGAGATCGACGACAAGCCGACGTCACTGTGCGGTTCATCCTGATCCAGCGACGGCTCAGCCCCGAACCCAATCCCCCAGTTCGAAAACAACAGCCAGCCGCTCGTAATCCCGGCGAACCTCGTCAGGGGAATTAGCGATCCGTTCGGCGACCTGCGCGATCCAGGGCGTCGTGATCGGCTCCATCGGGTCCAGAAAGGGATCCATTCCGTCAATGTCGCGAGTGAGCAGTCGTCGGTCCGGCTCATCCACATCGCGGCCCAGCACGGCCAGAGCTCCACGGCGGACTTCGGCGGCTGCGGCGCGGAGCAGGTCACGCAGGGTTGACTCGGCACCGGGATGCTCTGCGTGGCAGAGCCAGCGCACCAGTTCCAGTCGCATCGCTTCGGATTCTTCGGACTCCAGTAACACGGACAGCTTGGCAATGGTTGCCGGGTCCCGCCCTGGACCGCCCGCGGCCCGGAGAGCGGCGAATAGCGGTTCGTGTTCGGACGCGGGTGCGGTGACCAACTCGTCGAGCAGCAGCACTCCCGGCGGAAGTTCGGTATGCGACGCCGCGAGCAGGAGCCGTGCGGTGGTGCGCACATACCCGTCGAGATCGGACGACACCCGCTCCCGCAGGAAGGACGTCAACTCAGCGCTGAGTTTGATCGTGGCAGCCATCCGGGGCACTGTGGTTCGGGAACGGTACGGCCACCCCCATATCCATGTCCGGCGGGCACCGGCCAGCAGCATCAACAGCCCTTGCCGCACTACGGGCTCGTCATCCTCGCTTGCGCGACGCCGCAGCAACGCGTCGTGCACCCGGGGTTCGAGTCCGGTGATCAGCTCGGCGACATGACCGCGGACGCGGCCCTCCGGGTCGGTTTCCACCGCACGCAGCAAGATCGGGCGGGCCCAGGCGATGCCGTCAGGAACGTTCACCAGCGCGTCCGGGACGCACTCGGGTACTTCAGAGTCGTCCTGTTCGGTGATTCGGCGCAGGATCGCGGCAACCGCGTCGTCGCCCTGCACAACAAGCAGCGAGAGCGCGGCGGCGCGCACCTCAGCGGCCTGATCTTGTACCGCTCGCTGGAAACGTTTCGCACGGCGCTCATAGTGAGATTCGAGCCGGGTAAGTGCGCGAAGCGCCGCGGCCCGAATCGGGGGGGCGGCAGCAGAATCAAAGATCGTGTCCAGCTCACCGGCAACAGCCGGGTCCATCGCGGTCCAGCCGAGCTGCTCGATCGCGACGACAACGTCCTTATCGGGGGCGTCGCCAGTGCGTAGCGCGGCCAGCAACACACTCGGCGGAGTCGGCTCGATGGGCAGGTCAGGGAAGGGTTCGCCGGGCTGGAAATCGGCCAGCCCAGCCGGCTCCGGCGCGCCCACCGCGCTCAGGTTGGCCCGGGCCTCGTCCAGACCAACGGCATAACTGAACGGTGGACCGTCGCACCACGCCTGGTGGTAGGCGTCGCGCGCGGCCTGCGCGGCAGCATCGGTGTCGCCAGCCGTCCGCTCGACCCGGCTGAGTACGTTCAGCGCATCGGCCCATCGCAACCGCAGCCGCGTCCGCTCGGCCAGTTGCACGGCGTCCCGGGCGTGGTCCCGGGCCGCAGGCAGCCGATGCCCACGCAGATGCCACTGCGCCAGCTGAGTCAGCGCGACGATCTCCAGCTCACCGAGCCTGACCTGCCGGGCGTCGACCAATGCGGTACCCAGCAATTCGCCGGCCCGGTCCTCGTCGCCCCACTGACCCGATACCGTGCCCTTCAGCACCGCGGCGCTCACCCGCAGGTGCACAGCACGCTTGTCGACTGACGCCAGACTGTCCAGCTTGTGGACGAATGTCTGTGCGCCGGCGACATCACCCCGGCGTACTGCGGCCGAACCGAGTTCGTACGAAGGAAGATGTCCGAGGTAGTCATCGTCGATCACAGCCCGGTAGTCCCCGAGCCACGCCGAGCCCTCCTCCCACAAGCCTCGACACAGCAGCGCCATCCCCAGCACGGCTATGCTGATGAAGAAGTTGCGTTCGTCAAGAAAAACAAATTGCGCAAGTGCGGTACGGGCGCAACGTTCAGCCTCCGCAAGGCAGCCGAGCTGATCCAGCGCTATCGCCTGGAACAGAAGCTTGGCCGCGATGCAAAAAGCGTTCTCATCCCGCACCGAGGAGAGCATTTCGTAGCAATCGAACGCACGGACGGGGTCGCCAGCTAATTGGTAGCCGATACCCATGAGGAACAGAACATTTTCCACGTCGTCGGGATCAGCCTCATCGATCATTTTCTGTAGCCGGTCCGGGTTCTCGATGACTGTCCGGGCAAGTTCGGCCAAGTACCGATAACCGCCAAGGCGCATCAATGCATCGGCAATCCGGCCGTCGAGCAGGTTGATGGCGTCGTTCAGCTGACCGAGCCGGATGAGGGTGTGGTATCGCTCGATCATGTTGGACAGATCTATCGACGCTGGTCACATCCATGTCGGCTACCTCGGGGATCTCGCCCAGGTAGCTGGCCAGGCAAAGGTCGATGTCGCGGCGGGCGTCCGGGTCGAGCGAGGATTAGGCCACGCCGCGGACCACGGGATGCAGGTCGTAGCGGTTGCTCACCCGGTCCCAGCCGAGCAGGCCACGATCCTCCAGTTCGGTGAGCACCTGGTCCAGGTCGGCCTGCGTGGGGCACGGCCGATCGTCCCCGACCAGCAGCGCGACCAACGTCGGGAAGGTGGTCGGTGAGCGGAAAGCGGCGACGGTGTGCAGCACCCGCAGTTCCGGCTCGGTGAGCCCGCCGAGCGCGTACTTCAGTACCTGCGCCTTGCGCTGCACCAACGGCAGCACGAACGGGTCGAACCCCGGGTTGGCCTTTTGCCAGGCGGCGAAATCGCGCGGGGCCGGGCGGAACCGGACAACCTCTCCGGCCAGCATCCGGATGAGCAGTGGGTAGTTGTCGAAGGTCGCGAACAGCTCGACGAGCTCGGCCCGACTGCCCGTGTTACCCACTGCGCGCCACAGTGTGAC
>JBOHHD010000306.1:0-5661 GCA_050700515.1 Pseudonocardiaceae bacterium | reverse complement strand
CATCCCGGCCGAGTGCCTGCTCTCTACGCATTCAGCGGGAAAACAGGCCCTGAATTTCTCATGCGGTCTGCATGACTTCGGGGGTCATCTTGCGGCACAAGTCCGCGCAGCGCATCAACGTGTCCGCGAACTCCTTCATCGTGGTGTCCTCCGCCTTCCTGCACATGTCCGCGCACATCTGGCACATGTCGGCGCACATCTCGCAGATCCTGGCGCACATTCGCACCATGTTCTGCTCGGCCTTCATGCTCGAACAGCGCATAAGCATGTCCGCACACATGCGACACATGTCGGCACAGGACATCGTCATCATGCCCATGCGCATCATCTGGTCGCCGCCCATTTCCATGCAGCGAGACATCATCTGCTCGCACATGTTGTGGCACTGATTGCACATGTCGATGCACTGCTGCATTTTCGTACTCATCTGACGCGTCATCTCAAGCCCCCCAAATTTAGGTAGAAATATCGATGAGGAATAATTTTTGTACGCCGATCGTATCGAAGCCTCCACGCGGTCCGGTCGATTTCGTGGGTGACACCGGTCTCATGCTAAGACGCTGTTCAAACTATGCGCTAGGGCTTGTTCAGCTATTACGTGCCACACTTTCGAGTGCTCTACTCCAATAAGGTGAAGTGGTTCCACCGAGCGCGTCGCGCTGTCGCTGTATGTTCTGAATGGCGCACCCGGTGTTGCTTTTCTTCTCCCGCTTCCTGCTGGTAGGGTGCGCGTTCAACCCTCGGTAATCGGTAGGGACATGAACATCGGTGTGTCGGTGGACTGGCCGAGCCTCCGTCCCTCGACCGCCAACCGGTTCTAAGCTCGATCACCACGGACGCTCCGATCCACTACAGATCAAGCAAGTTCCGTTGCGGTATCAGCACCTCAAAGCGGCGGTAACCGCGTCACCGCGCTTGTTGGGCAGGTCCTGTCGGCGCTCGCCGATAGGGTCATGCGCACCAAGGGCAGCTCTGGCTGCGGGACCTGAGGTCATCAGCTCGCCGCTGAGGGATGGACGATCGATGGGCACAGCGCAAGCAGGTGACGCCGCTGCGGCGTTGACGGCACGGGCCGCTCGGCGAGTCAGCGCCCTCCAGGCGCTCTCCAGCGACCGGCAGGTGCGTCTCGGACAGGTTCTTCACCCCCGAACGAGCGGCTGCGCTCATAGCCGGCCTGCCGCGCCTACCGGAGGCAGGTCGACTCCGGATACTCGATCCGGGCGCGGGCTCCGGGTCGCTTGCGGCTGCGCTGGTTGCCCGGGTGCTTCGCGAGTGTCCGGCTCTGGAGCTGGAGATCGTAGCCGTCGAAGTCGATCCCGAAGTAGGGCGCTACCTCCGAGCGACCTTGACTGATCTCGCCGAGACCGCTGGTGCGGTAGGGGTCAGGGTGGCTACGGGGATGGTTACGGGGATGGTGCTGGGCGACTACATCGAGCTTTCGACCAGTCTGCTGGCGACATCTGCCGTACTCGACAGTCCGTGATGCGGTCCCCTGGGAGCTCAACGGAAGGCCCCGAAAAACCCTCGACCGGCTCAAACCTCCGAGAAACTCAATGTTATGCTATTGGAAGCAGCTGACGCATCGACCGTTTGAAACCGTCCTTCATCAGACCCACTCCGCACCGGGTCCGGGCACTGAGTAAGATCGCCAGAACTACGGTGTCACTGCTCACGGACGCAGACCGTGGCACAACCGCCACATCGGCTGTCTCCCACCGGGGACGTCCTTCTGTCGTCGCATTGACATGGATATGTGGAGTAGCGCCCATTGTTATCGGGGTGCCCAGAGGTTCTGCGCCATCGCCGCTTCCGCCTGCCGCCCGGCCGCGAGCAGGAATTGATCGAGCGGGAGGCTACCCACTCCTGAGGAGGTGGCGGGCGGGTGCAGGAGCGGCGCGTCGGGTGCCACGAGGTAACACCGTCCGGCGAACCGGGGGAAGCGCTCCGCCAGCGCCCGCAATCCGGCAATCGAGTGCCGGGAGGACGCCGCGATCTCGAATGCCATCGGTTCGGTGGGATGGTCCAAAACGAGATCGACCTCAACGGTGCGATCCCGCCAGTAGTACAAACGTATCCCGCTGTGCAGGGCCAGGGTGTGCAACGTCGTGGCGGCGAGGTTCTCCAGCAGCGCGCCCATCTCGACCGGGTCGTGCAGCGGCGCGAGTCCCCGTTGCAGGGCGGCATTGCGAACGGCCCCGTCCAGGAAGTAGAGCTTGCGGCCACGACGTTGAACCTGCGCCTCGCTGCCCCCGTAGTTCGGCAGCCGGAAAATCATGAAAGTCTTCTCGAGATACGACAGGTAACGGTCGAGCGTGGCCTGAGACATGCCGTCGAGATCCCGCCCGATACTGGTGGGGGAAAGCACCCCGCCGATCTGGCCTGCCAGGACGTAGAGGAGTCGTTCGAGGAGCATGGGGTTCTCGATGCCGAACGATTGGGGAATGTCTTTGTAGATCGCCCGCTCCACCGCGTCACTGCGCAGTACCTGCTGAGACAACAGGGTCCGGTCCGCGTCGTCGAGCCGGTCCCCAGCCGGGTCCTGGGAGAGCAGTTCCGGGAAGCCGCCGAGCAGCAGGAAGCGACGCCGTTGGGCCGCGAGTGTCGCTGGCTCAGGTAACGGGGGAGCCAGCCATTTTACGGTCTCCGCGAGAGTGGTTGCCACCTCCCCCGGGGGGGTGCTCCCCAGGAGATCCAAATACTCGGTGAACAGGTACGGCAGGAGAAACTGTTCTGACCACCGGCCCACGCCGCTTTCCTGTCGACGATCTTGTAGCGCTGCGGTGGCACTGGAGGTACCGATCACCCGGACCGGCCACTGATCGTCGTAGAACGTCTTGAGCCACAGATCCCAGTCCCGCGCGTAGACGAGCTCGTCGAGGAGCAAGACGGATGGTTGCTCAGCGCGTACGCCGCTGGCGCCGCAGATTTGCTCGACGAGATCACCGAGCGACTCGCGAAGCAGCAAGGGATGATCCATCCGAAGCCACCACACCTGCTCAGGAGGAACTCCGGAGGCGAGGAGATGCCGCGCCGCCTGGTACATCGCGGTGGTCTTGCCCACCCGGCGTGGGCCCAGGACGAGCTGAAAGCGCCGGGGGGCCGCCGCGTCGTTGATGCGGTCCGGGAGACTGCGGGCGAGCGGGCGTTCGATGGGCCGGGCCAAGACGTCAGGTATCCTCCCTGTCCGATGCCACGGGTTTTGCTCGGCGAAGACCCGCCTCAGGTCCTCCGCGCTCGGCCGCCAGGTAGCCACGTATCCATCCCTCACGTCGTCTACTCGAACGGTAACACTCACGGGGTGAAGGTTACACTGCCGATAAGCCTCTTTGATCAATGAAACGGGGGGTTGTTGGCCAGCCGACTACGGTGGTTGGGCGTACGTCGTGGATCGGACGTCAGGCGGGTGTGCTGGCCGTAGGGTCATGTCGACCGTCGGCTTGCGGGGGAGCCGCGAGGCTGCCCTGGTTGCCGGCTTGGTCACGGTCTTCGTGCTGGGCACGCTGCGTGCCCAGCAGCGCCGAGTACCGCCGCAGGTGCCCCTGGATGCGCCGGGATACCTGGCTGACGGCCAGCTGGGTGGTATTGCCCGGACGGCGCCTTTGGTCGTGGGCGGTGCTCGGCATGACGCTGGCGGTGCTCGGCATCCAGGCCGGCTCGTGATCAGTCCCGCCACCGCCCGCACCCACGTCAGTCGGGCCATGACCAAGCTGCACGCCCGCGACGGGGCCCAGTTGGTGGTGATTGCCTACCGCAGCGGGCTCGTTCATAGCCCCTTGACTTAGCTCAGTGCCGCCCCACGGCCGACGACAACTCCGGCGCTGGCCAACAGCCTGGCGGTGTGATGACTGTGCCGAGAACAGCGACCCACCTGCGCGCTACACCGTGCTGACCCTCACCGCCGTGACCACCATCTCGGTGTTCAAGCCCTGGGGCCGGACCCGCTGGGTCCGGCGCCCGGAGTGATCGAGAGGATCGATGGGCCATCGCGGCAGCGCCCAAGGCCAAGGGCTTGCCGCTGTCCACGTTCGTTGACCGCTTGACACCAAGAGCTAGAAGTTTGTCGGTGGAAGTGCCGTCCCCTCGCTCTGCTTCCCGAAAGAGCACTCGGTTTTGCACTTTTGGCTATGGACTGCGCTGGCGGGCTGGCGTATTCCATCCTTAGCTCTCCGGCGGGGAATCAGGGCGCATGCGGGCGAGTACTCAACCAGCACCTCACGAGTGATCGGGTCTCGCAGCATGTGATGTGCTGAGTCGGCTCAGCACCGTGAAATGCCTTGACCGCGTGGTCAGTGTGCTCCTGAGCGGATGCCCAGAACCGGCGGACTGATCAGCGCGCTTCGCGGTGCCGGGGCTGGTGAGTGAGCGGTCAGAACTCGTAGGTTCGTGCCACGGTGATGGTGTCGGAGTCGGAGTGCCGGGGGGCGAGCTCTGGGGGGCGGGGCTGGAATCCGGGGATGGCGGCCAGGCCGTGGGTCTGGTCGTAGGCGGCGATCCGCAATGGACCCTGGTGGGTGGTGCGCAGGGTGAGATCGATGCCTTCGGGTGGCAGGTCGCCGAAGCGGACCTCGGTGGGCCAGGGGCCTGGCCCGGTGCCCACGAGGGTGCGGGCGGCGGGGTCGAGGCCGGGGGCGGTGGCGATGATCTGGTCGATGCGGTGGTCGATCCGCAGCACCACCGCCGGGGCGGAGCGCGGGGAGGAGATGTGCAGCTCAGTGCTTTCGTCGCGGCGGGACCGCAGGATCACCTCGGGGGCGGGGAGGGGCACGGTGGGGGCGGGACCTGTCCACACCGGCCCGTCCGGGAAACCGGCCACGACGGACTCGGAGCGCTCGGCCACATACCTACGGGTCCAATCGGCTGGTTGGGCATCCGGGCTCACCCAGCTGGCCCGGCCCGGGCCGGTGTCGAGCACATAAAACAGGTTCGCCCGGCGTGGATGTGCCGCGTCGACCCGGTCCACGGCCAGGCCGGCGCCGGTCAGGACGAGCACCAGGACTGCTCCGGTAAGCGGAATCACTACGGCGCGACGCGGGCCGAGGGGCTGGGTGAGCGGGGGGAGAAGCAGCTCGACGAGGGGCAGCAGGCTCAGTCCGAACAGGGCCAGCAGGACCGCGGCCACCCCGCCCTGCGCGAGCCCGCCGACATCGAAGGTGCTCACACCCAGTGACATCAGCAGCACCACGGCGGGGACGGTGCCGGCGGTGATCGTCAGTACCGGCCACACCGAGCGCCGGGGCAGCACCATGGCGAGCAGCCCGCCACCGGCCAGGAACAGCGTGGGCAGCGCGAACAGGTGCGAGGCCCCGGGCGCAGCCCACGCGGTGAGCACGCCGAGCAGGGCCAGCCAGACCAGCGGGCCGCAGGCCAGCGCGGCCGGACCGATCCGGCGGCGCAGCGGCAGGTACCAGGCCAGCACCGCCAGCACGGCGAGTCCGGCGACGGCGAGCTGGTAGAGCTGCGGGCGGTAGAGGAAGGGGTTGTCGGCGTAGTCCGGTCGCAACCACACCAGGACCCACCACAGGCCCTGTGCCGCCGCGGCGGCGGTGACCAGCGGCAACACCACCGCGACGACGCCGAGCAGCAGCCGAGGCAGGCTCACCAGCCGTCGGCGCCGGGCCAGCGCCACCAACCCGGCGAGCACGACCACGGCCAGCAGCGCCA
>JBOHHD010000305.1:0-17815 GCA_050700515.1 Pseudonocardiaceae bacterium | reverse complement strand
GACCGAGGTCGAAGGGGGAACTGCGACCGTGCGGATGCGCTATGCCGATACCGGGTGGATGGTTCGCTTGGTGCTCGGGTTGGGAGGCGATGTGGTTGTCCGGGAGCCCGCCGAGTTGGCTGCGGCGGTTTCCGAGCGGGCTCGTGCGGCGGTACGAAAAATTGATCACTTCCCCCTTCATCACGACAAGCTAGCGTGATGGCCATGCCTTACCTCGTCAGTCTGCTCATCGTCGTGACTGCCGTCGTGGTCCTGGTGATCCTGCTGGCGCGCCTCGGCCGTCCGGCGCGGCGGCTGACCGGTACCGCCCGCCTCTGCCGTGCCTACCTCGCCGATCGGGTTGGTCTGCTGAGCGCGCGGGTGGCGGCCCTCAAGGTGGCGTTGCGCCACCGGCGGTGCCTCCGTGACGGGGGCGGTTCCGGTGTCGAGGCGAACCGGGCCGCGTAGCATTGGCTCCCAGAGGTTGAGAGAGGAGTTCGACAATGGGTGGTATTCCGACCGGCTGGGAGTTGATCCTGCTCCTGGGTGTGCTGGTTCTGCTGTTCGGCGCGACCAAGCTTCCGACGGCGGCCCGCTCCATCGGGCAGTCGATGCGCATCTTCAAGGCGGAGACCAAGGGATTGCGCTCCGACCAGGATGAGGAGCCTGGACCGGGTGGCCAGCAGCAAGTATCCCCGCAACAGGCGCCCCCGCAGCAGAGCTCACCGCACCGGGTATCCCAGCCCCTTCAGGCATCTCCCCAGGCACTGCCGCTCGCCGGTCCCCACGTCAAGACACCGGCAGAGGAGCTCCCACGCAGGGACACCAGCCACTGATGACGAGGATCGGGTGAGCGGAGTGCGCTTTGCGCTGCGGCGCCCGGGGCACCGGCGGAAGCTGAACCCCGACGGCTCCATGACCCTCATGGAGCACCTGTATGAGTTGCGGAATCGGTTGTTCGTCGCCGTGTTGGCGATCGGGCTGGGTGGTGTCCTCGGCTTCATGTGGTGGAGCGTGGCCCCCTTCGGGTTACCAAGCCTCCAGGATCTGCTGACCCGCCCGTACTGCGGTCTGCCCGAGAACCTGCGGCTGACCCCGACGCCGGGGCAGTGCCAACTACTGCAGACCAGTCCTTTCGAGGCATTCACCATCCGCATGCAGGTCGGGCTCGCGGCTGGCGCTGTGCTCACCGCCCCGATCTGGCTTCACCAGATCTGGGCGTTCATCACCCCCGGTCTGCATGCCCCTGAGCGCAAATTCGCGCTGACGTTCGTCGGTGTCGCGAGTGTCCTCTTCGCCGCCGGTGCTGTGCTCGCATACTTTGTGGTACCCGCTGGCCTGGTCTTTCTCGTCACCTTGGGTGATGGCGCGTTCGTCACCGCACTGACCGGCAGTTCCTACATCGGCTTCATGCTCACGCTATTGCTGGCGTTCGGAGTGTGCTTCGAGCTGCCGTTGCTCGTCGTGATGCTCAACCGGGTGGGGATCCTGCCCTACACCAAGCTCCGTTCGTGGCAGCGCGGCATCCTGTTCGGGTTGTTCGTCCTTGCCGCGGTCGCCACTCCGGGATCTGACCCCCTCTCGATGTTGGCCCTGGCCCTGGCGCTGGTCGTGCTGTTCGAGACGTCGGTACTGATCTCCTGGCGCCACGATCGGCGTGCGGCCCGCCGACGGGCCGAGCAGGGCTGGGATGATCTGGATCCCGACGAGGCATCACCGCTGAATCATCGGGTGGAACCCGTGTCGTCACCTGAGACGCCTGCCGCGCAACCCCGCTATGACGAGGCCACCTGATTGCTGTGGTGGGCCCACGGGAGAACTCCCGCCGTGCTCGCGTGATCCACCGCACCCTATGATCCTGCGCCGTGCGCGCCACGCTGATCGTCAATCCCCATTCCGGTCGCGGTGCGGCGGCCCGGGTGGCCGGCACGGTCACCCAGACGCTGCGCGAGGCGGTGCCCGAGCTGGAAGCCACGGTGACCAGCGACGCTGCCGGAACCTCCCGGCTTGCCGCGCTGGCCGTGCAGCGCGGTGACGCGGTAGTGGCCGTGCTGGGTGGGGACGGCACGGCGCATCTGGCTGCTCAGGCCGTCGCGGGCACCGATACCGCGCTGGCCGTGCTGCCCAGCGGTACCGGCAATGACCTCGCCGCCACCCTGGGCATCCCCGCCGATCCGGCCGATGCCGCCCGGCACGTTGCTGCCGCGCTGCGCAACGGGCAGCGACGGCGGATCGACCTGGGGCGCGTCATGGGTGGGGCGTGCTTCACCACCGTGCTGTGCACCGGCTTCGACGCAGCGGTGAACGCACGGGCCAATGCCATGCGGTGGCCGGCTGGTCCGCGGCGCTACGACCTGGCGGTGCTCGCGGAGCTTGCCGCGCTGACCCCGCGGCAGGTGCGGGTGTCGGCGGGGGACACCGAGATGGTGTTGGCCGCAACGCTCGTGGCGGTCGGCAACGGTCCCCGCTACGGCGGCGGGCTGCGGATCTGCCCCGACGCCGAGCTGGACGACGGCATGCTCGATGTGATCGTCATCGCCGCCGTCAGCAGGCGCCGGCTGGTTCGGGTATTCCCGAGGCTGCGTGCGGGCGGGCACGTCGACGAGCCAGAGGTCACGTTGGTGCGGGCTTCCACGGTGCGCATCGAGGGCGACCCCGGTTGGCCGGTCTACGCCGACGGCGAACCGCAGGGCATCCTGCCGGTGACCGTGCAATGTCAACCCGGCGCACTGACCGTCGTGGCCTGAGCGGAGTATGACAATCTGGGATGGTGGCAAGCCCCTCTCCCGCCGAGGCGTACGCCGCCTCCCGTCGCCGGGTCGCCCTCCCTCGTCTCGATGAATTCGTCAGTGGCCTGAGCTTTGAGCTCGACCCGTTCCAGCTCGAGGCGTGCGAGGCATTGGAAGACGGGCATGGGGTGCTGGTGTGCGCACCCACGGGTGCCGGTAAGACGGTGGTCGGCGAATTCGCTGTGCATCTGGCGCTGGCGCAGGGCGGCTAGTGCTTCTACACCACGCCGATCAAGGCGTTGTCCAACCAGAAGTACGCGGATCTGGTGGCGCGTCACGGCGCGAACGAGGTCGGTCTGCTCACCGGGGACATCTCGATCAACGGGGGTGCACCGGTGGTCGTGATGACCACCGAAGTGTTGCGCAACATGCTTTACGCCGAATCCGTCACCCTGGAGGGCCTGGCCTATGTGGTGATGGACGAGGTGCACTACCTCGCCGACCGGTTCCGGGGGGCGGTATGGGAGGAAGTGATCCTGAATCTCTCCCGGAGTGTGCGGCTGGTCGGTCTGTCCGCCACGGTGAGCAACGCCGAGGAGTTCGGTGAGTGGCTCGTCGAGGTGCGCGGCGACACCGCGGTGGTGGTCGATGAACACCGCCCGGTGCCGTTGTGGCAGCACATGATGGTGGGCCGAAGGATGTTCGACCTGTTCGCCGAGGAGCGCAAGAGCGGTGAGCTCACTGTCGATCCCGAGCTGGTCCGGCAGGTGCAGGAGATGGAGCGCCGTGGCGGCTGGAACCTGCCGCGGCGCGGGTCAGCCGGATACGGTGGGCCTCGGTTCCGGCCCCCGGCCAGGGTGGACGTGGTGGCGCGGCTGGATCACGAGGGGCTATTGCCTGCGATCACCTTCCTTTTCAGCCGGGCAGGTTGCGACGCCGCGGTCACCCAATGCGTCCGCAGCGGGCTGCGGTTGACCTCCGCTGCGGACGCGGCGGAGATCCGTCAGGTGGTGGACGCCCGTGCCGTCGATCTACCCGAGGGCGATCTCGCCGTGCTCGGTTTCTGGGAGTGGCGCGACGGTCTGGAGCGGGGCTTCGCCGCGCACCACGCCGGAATGCTGCCGGCCTTCAAGGAGACAGTGGAGGAGCTGTTCGTCCGGGGGTTGGTCAAAGCGGTATTTGCCACCGAGACGCTCGCCCTGGGGATCAACATGCCGGCCCGCACCGTGGTGCTGGAGCGGCTGGTCAAGTTCAACGGAGAGGGCCACGTCGATCTCACCCCCGGGGAGTACACCCAGCTCACCGGCCGGGCGGGGCGGCGCGGCATCGACATCGAAGGCCATGCTCTGGTGATATGGCAGCCCGGCGTGGATCCCACCCAGGTGGCCGGACTGGCTTCTACCCGCACCTATCCGCTGCGCAGCTCGTTTCGGCCCGGCTACAACATGGCCGTCAACCTGGTCGACCGAGTAGGAGTCGAGGCAGGACGGGCGCTGCTCGAGCAGTCCTTCGCGCAATTCCAAGCGGATCGCTCGGTAGTGGGCCTGGCACGGCGTATCGAGCGCAACGTCGAGGGATTGGCCGGTTACGCCGAGGCGATGACCTGCCATCTGGGGAACTTCACCGAGTACGCTCGGTTACGCAGCCAGATTTCCGAGCGGGAGCGGACACTGAGCCGCCATGGCGCTGCCAACCGTCGTGCCGAGGCGACAGCGTCGCTGGAACGCCTGCAGCGAGGCGATGTCATCGCGGTTCCCGGTGGACGCCGCTGTGGTCTGGCCGTGGTCCTCGATCCCGGCAAGGGCGTCGAGGGGGAGCCTCGCCCACTGGTGCTGACCGAGGACCGGTGGGCAGGTCGCCTGTCGGTCACCGACTTCAGCATCCCGGTTCAGGTGCTCGGCCGGATGCGGCTGCCCAAGCGGGTGGAGCATCGGGTGCCCCGGGTACGCCGGGACCTCGCCTGCGCGCTGCGGGAAACCGGTCTCGAACTCCCGCGCCGCTCCCGGCGGCGCAGTGATGCCGCCGATGACGCCGAGTTGGGCGCACTGCGCCGAGCGCTGCGTTCGCATCCCTGCCACGGTTGCGACGACCGCGAGGAGCACGCGCGGTGGGCACTTCGACACGAGCGACTGGAACGGGAGACCGAGACGCTGCGTCAGCAGATCGCCACCACGACGCACTCGCTGGCGCGCACTTTCGATCGGATCCGAGCGCTGCTCACCGAGCGGGGTTATCTGGAATCCGAACGGCTCACCGAGTACGGCGCCCAATTGGCTCGGCTGTGGTCGGAAACCGATCTACTCAGCGCGGAGTGCCTACGCCACCAGGTCTGGGAGGGCCTGAAACCCGCCGAACTCGCCGCAGTGGTCTCAGCTCTGGTTTACGAGGCGCGCCGGGACGGCAATCCCCCCCGTGTTCCCCCCGGGGCGGTGAGCGACGCGCTGGCGGCCACTGTCCGGTTGTGGGCGGAGTTGGATGCCGACGAGGGTCGCCACCGGCTGGAGCGCACCAGAGAACCCGACCTCGGCTTCGCCTGGCCGGTGTATCGGTGGGCGCGGGGGGATTCGCTGTCTGCCGTGCTGGCCTCAGCTGAGAAGAACGGTGCCGAGTTCTCCGCGGGTGATTTCGTCCGCTGGTGTCGCCAAGTTCTCGACCTGCTCGATCAGGTACACGGCATTGTGGGGAAGGACTCCCGGCTGGGAGCAACGGCGGCTGCCGCGGTGCGTGCGTTGCGGCGTGGCGTCGTAGCTCTGGGCACTGGCTGAGGCCGGAGAGCGGAGGTGTTCCTACCTGAGCCAGTCCGGGTCCGGCCAGCCCTCGCGCTGATGGGTGAACTTGCCGTCGGGAATCGTGAGGCCGGCGATCGCGTCGGTCTTCGCCCCGGTGGCGAGCAACCGTACGTAGTCGACGTCCTCGGTGGCGAGCGTGACCCGGGCACCGGTGTTGTTGCGGGTGCAGTGCAGCAGACCCCATCCCCCCGGGATGGGCTCCAGTTTGGCGACCTGGCAGAGCCGTCGGTAGTTGCGCATGCCACCCAAGTCCGCCGGGGTCGCGAAGGAAAATTCACGCGGCGTCAATGCCATGCCATTATCCAACCACGCTGGGTGAGAGCAGTCACAGTGTTCGGCGCGACTCGGTGTCCACGCACGGACCGGTGAGCCCGGCCTCGGCGTCGGCCGGGTCGAGGGGACGAACCCGCGGGTGAGGCGGCGGTCTGGAGCTGGACGAGTCGCCATCCTCGCGATGACGGTCCCTCCGGTGTGCGAGCGCATCAGTACAACTTCCTCGCCGCCATCGGCGCGTCGTGAGTCCGCGGAGGTTGCGGGTGGTTGTGGAGTTCCGCGTGCCAGTTCGCCAGAGCGACGTTCACGGCTGAATGCATATTGTCGAGCTTCAGTAGCAGCAGATCCATCGTGGGACCAATCCGAGCAGTGAGTTCCTGGCGGAGATAACGAACACACAGTGCCGCTCCGAGCACCAGTCCCAATAACGCTCCGATCAAGAAGATCAGCACCGACATGACGATCACCCTTCCCCGTCGGGCGGCCATATCCCCAGTGTAGATGATCTTTTTAGTTGGCACGCCTACTGATGAGTATCCGGATGGCACAGGGCGAGTCAAGTGGAGTTCCAGCCGTGCTTGACTGACTGGATAGTTCTGCTTCACGCTCTGCTGCAGCATTCGGGGGAATCAGGCGCCATCGCCACGGGGAGGATCAAGTGCAGCCGCGAACTGTGAAGCTGGGAGAGGTGCTCACGAGTCTCATCGAGCGGGGAGGCTACAGTCGAAATCGGCGGGCCATCCTGGCAGCGGTTGGCGTGAGCGCAGCGGCTTTGTCCCAGTATGCCCGTGACGAGACCAGACCCAGCTTTCGTCGGTTGATCGCGTTGGCCGACTTCTTCGGCGTCAGTCTCGACTATCTGGTCTTCGGCGGACCGACCCGGACAACGGTGGACCACGGCCCCCTCGCCCGCCATGTCGATCGGGCGCTGACTCAGGTACAGACGCGTGCCAATCGGCACGCTGCGCTGGTGGCGCGGATCGGACGGGTTCTCGCCGACCGGGTCGACGAGGTGGCTCGGGAGGTAGCCGACTCGCCGAGTTTCGGGCGGGAAGGCCTCATCCAGGATGACGAGACGATTCGGCTGGAGCGGTACGCGCAACGAGTGCACCTCGTGACGATGGATCTTGCGGCGGATCTGGTCGGATCGGAGAACGAGTCGCTCGGCGGCTCGCCCTTTCACGTGGTGACCGCCAACCTCCTGCGCGGGTGTGAGTATCGCTTACTTGTCGCCGGCGGCAACGCGCATGAAACAGCCGTTTCCTCCTGTCGGTCGATGCTCACTTCCCAAGCGGGTGGTGACCGCGTGCATCAGCTCTGTGAATTTCGAGGCGCCACGACTCCGGTGATGTTCGGTGCGGTTCTCTACCAACTGGATATCGCGGCGCTGGCTTTGCAGGAGCCGGCGTTCCACGCCCAGGTGAGTGATTACGTGGACGACGAACGGTGGCTCGGTTGTGTGATGCGTACCAACATGGATTCGAGGAGTGACATGTTGCTGGGCTGCCGGCGCACCAGAGCAGCCCGCGATACTTTTGATGCACTGTGGATGGCGAGCGATCCCTTGTGAACATGAATTGTTGTGCGGCGGCACCTCGATCATCAAGCTCCCGCGGTGATGCGGCCGCTGACCTCACCCAGTTCCAGCACGTCACCGTGGGGGCCGGGGGCCGTCGCTGTGATCGACACTTCGTCGCCGTCGGCGAGGAAGCTGCGAGTGGTGCCGCCCGGCAGCGTGAGTGGGTGCGTACCGTTCCAGCTCAGTTCGAGCAGCGAGCCCCGCTGGTCGGGTTCCGTGCCGCTGACCGTGCCGGAGGCGAACAGATCACCGGTGCGCAGGGCGGCGCCGTTGGCGGTGAGATGTGCCAGCTGCTGGGCTCCTGTCCAATACATCTCGGCGAACGGAGGACGGGAGATCGGGTGGCCATTGAGCCGCACTTCAAGGGTCAGATCCAGCGCCCATGGCTCGGTGTCCGTGTCATCCAGATAGGGCAGCGGGCGTGGATCCCGTGCCGGCGGCCGAATGCGGGCTGCGCTGAGTGCCTCCAGTGGGACCACCCACGGCGAGATCGACGTGGCGAAGGACTTGCCGAGCAGCGGTCCGAGCGGGACGTACTCGAAGGCCTGGATGTCCCGGGCGGACCAGTCGTTGAGCAGGCAAACACCGAACACGTGGTCGGCGAAACCGACCAGCGGAACCGGTCGGCCCAGGACGGAGGGGGTGCCGACGACGAAGCCCACTTCGGCTTCGAAATCCAGCGCGGTGGAGGGGCCGAAGATGACCCCCCCGTCGGGCACACGCCGTTGTCCGCTCGGACGGGTGATCGTGGTCCCAGAGACGACAACCGTGCCGGCTCGGCCGTGGTACCCGACCGGCAGATGTCGCCAGTTCGGCGGTAGGGAGGGCTGATCGGGGCGCAGAATCCGTCCGACGTTGGTCGCGTGGTGCTCACACGAATAGAAGTCGACGTAGTCGGCGACGGTGAACGGCAGCCGCATCGTCACTTCGGCCATCGGCACCAACAGCGGTGTCAGCATGTCCGCGTGCCGGTCGTCAGCCAGCCAGCGGGTCAATCCGTCCCGGACCGCGCTCCAGGTCGTGCGTCCCGCCGCCAGCAGCGGATCGAGGCTGCCGCCGCGGAACAGCGCGGCATGCTCGGGCAACAGAACAGCCCCGGCTGCTGTGAGATCGAGCACAGCCTCGCCCACCGCCACCCCCACGCGCGGGCGATCCCACGTCAGATCAGTGAAGACCCCATACGGCAGCAGGTGGGAGCCCTTCACGACCCCCAACCCCCCGGCTCACTGCGCATAACGGCAACCAACCTCCGTGCGCTACAGGTTGCCTCGACGTGCTTGCTCACGCTCGATGGCCTCGAAGAGGGCCTTGAAGTTGCCCTTGCCGAACCCGAGCGAGCCGTGCCGCTCGATGAGCTCGAAGAATACGGTTGGCCGGTCCTGCACCGGTTTGGTGAAGACCTGTAGAAGGTAGCCGTCCTCGTCCCGGTCGGCAAGGATGCGCAGCTCACGCAGTGTCTGGACGGGGACACGGGTGTCGCCGACCCACTCACCCAGGTTGTCGTAATAGGAATCCGGCGTATCGAGAAACTCCACGCCCCGTTCCCGCATCGCCGTGACAGCGCCGACGATGTCGCCGGTGGCCAGCGCGATGTGCTGCACTCCCGGCCCGCCGTGGAACTCCAGGTACTCATCGATCTGCGAGCGCTTGCGACCTGCTGCGGGCTCGTTGAGCGGGAACTTGACCCGATGATTGCCGCTGGCCACCACCTTGGACATCAGGGCGGAGTACTGGGTGGCGATGTCGTCGCCGACGAACTCCTTCATGTTCGTGAACCCCATCACCCGGTTGTAGAACGAAACCCACTCGTCCATGCGACCGAGCTCGACGTTGCCCACGCAGTGGTCCACCGCCTGGAACAGCCGATGACCGGGGGTCACCAGCGGCGACCTGGCGGCAAAGCCGGGCAGGAAGATCCCCGAGTAGCGGGATCGGTCGACCAGGGTGTGCCGAGTGTCACCGTAAGTCGCGAGCGCGGCCAGCCTTACCGTGCCCTGCTCGTCGGTGACGTCATGCGGGTCTTCCAGCACGAGGGCGCCCTGTTGGTGGGCGAACGCGACCGCACGGTCCACATCAGGGACCTCGATGGCCAGATCGCTCACCCCGTCGCCGCGGGCCGTGACTCGTGCGCCCAGCGGTGTGCCCGGTCGGGTGGCGCCGGTCAGCACGAACCGGACCCGTCCGGAGACCAGGACGTACTCTGCGGTGTCGCGGTGACCTTGCTCCGGGCCGCGGTAGGCCACGCAGGTCATGCCGAAAGCTGTCGAGTAGAAGTGCGCGGCCTGCCGTGCGTTACCCACGGTGAACCGCACGTGGTCCATTCCGATCACCGGAAAGCTGTCGAGTCCCGGGTCATGCGCGACAGCTCCCACCAGGGTGTCGACGTCGATCCGCGCGAACCTGCCGGCCTGATCAAGTGCCTGGACCATGACGGGCTCCCCTCCTTCGCCCAAAATCCTTCTCCGACCAGGAGACCTGATCGGCCGGCGGGGAGCAAGTGCCCACTGCTGAGGTGAGCAAGGTGACCAATTCCACGCAGCGATGAGCCCGCACAGGTGGGCGAGACGCACAGCTAACCGCGGGCTCGGCTGGCCGCATCCAGCGCCTGCCGCATCCGGCTCACCGGGGCACCGCGCCCGGTCATCAGCTCCACCTGTGCGGCGGCCTGATACAGAAGTACTGCCAGGCCGCTGATGATCCGGCAGCCGGCGTCTGCCGCAGTGGCGGCGAGCGGTGTCGGCCACGGTGCGTAGACGACGTCGAGTACGACGGTGTCCGCCGACCACCGCTGTGGCCGCAGCGCATCGGCCGCACCGGAGGGCAGTGTCGAGATGACCACATCGGCGCCGGGCAGATCGACGTCGGGAAGTCCCCCGAAGATGGTCGGTGTCACGGCGAGCCGGTCGGCCGCCGCGTACAGGTCGGCGGTCCGGGCCGGATCGCGCACGACAATGGTCGGCGAGCTCGTTCCGAGATCACGCAATGCGGCCAGCGCAGCTTGGGCAGTCCCCCCCGCCCCCAGGACCACCGCCGTGCCGACGCGATCCAGGCCTGCTTCCCGAAGCGCGGCAACGATGCCCACCACGTCGGTGTTCTCAGCCCGACGGCGCTCACCGAGTACAAGGGTGTTGGCTGCTCCCACGGCCCGGGCCAGAGGGGAGACCTCGTCGGCAAGCCGCAGCGCCACCCGCTTGAGCGGCATCGTCAGCGACAGTCCTGCCCACTCCGGACCGAGTCCCTCGAGGAAGGCGGGCAGGGCTTGCTCGGCGCATTCGATCGCCTCGTATCGCCAAGCGGTCAGCTCGAGCTCGGCGTAGGCCGCCTCGTGCAGCACCGGTGACAGCGAGTGGCTGATCGGAGATCCCAGTACAGCCGCCCGTCGCTGCCCCGCCCCCACCGCTCCTGCGTTGCCTACCGGTGATCGACTGTCCGGCGCGGTAACTCCTTCGCTAGCCACGCCCACCAGTATTCTCCTACGCCTGTGGCGGATCGTGGCGGCGCGCACGGGACATCACCGCTGTCCCCCTTGCACAATCCGTTAGGCTTTGGTCACTGGAGCTCACGGAACAATTCAGTGACTGAGAGCGCGGGGGCAAGCTCAGACCCGCTGTCGCTTAGGCTGCCCGGTCCCGAACGGACAACCTCGTGGCAGCGTCGATACCTGCCAGGCGAGGGGATGAGCGATGGAACGGCCTAGCTGGGCACCGCGTGGGGTGGATCTTGAAAATCCCAGCCCGGCCAGAGTGTATGACTACTACCTCGGCGGCTCGCACAACTTCGCGGTGGACCGTCAGATGGCCCGTCGAGCGATCGAACTGTGGCCGGATCTACCCCAGATCATGCAGGCCAACCGGGCTTTCCTGCGTCGAGCGGTGCGCTACCTGGTTGACCAGGGAATCACTCAGTTCCTGGACATCGGCTCGGGCATCCCCACGGTCGGGAATGTGCACGAGGTCGCCCAGGCCGCCTCGCCCCAGGCCCGGGTGGTTTACGTGGACATCGACCCGGTGGCGGTGACCCACAGCCGCGCCATACTGGCCGGTAATCCCCGAGCCGACATCGTCCAGGCTGACCTGTGCAATGTGGACGCGATCCTGCGTGATCCCCGGGCTATCCGGTTGCTCGACATGACCCGACCGATCGGCGTGCTCATGGTGGCACTGTTGCACTTCGTCTCGGACGAGGCGGAACCCGCGAAGATCATCACCAGATACCACGAGGTGATGGTGCCTGGTAGCTACCTCGTCGTTTCGCACGCCACCCACGAAGGCCGGCCCGACCAGGCCGGCTCGCATACTGAGCTCTACCAGCGCACCTCCACCCCGATGACCATGCGATCCTGGTCCCAGATTGAAGCGTTGCTGGATCTGTTCGACCTGGTGGAACCGGGGGTCGTGTTTCTGCCCCAGTGGCGTCCGGAATCCCCGGCCGACGTTGACGAGCGTCCCGAGCGGTTCAGCGGTTACGCCGTGGTGGGCCGCCGAGGATGACGATGACCCACACTCGTCGGGAGGCGTTCGCCCGGCTGTGGGCCAACGCGGTAGCCGGTACCAGTTATGTGTCCATGGGCCGAGAGGAGCTAGCCGCGCACCTCCTGGGACTCACCCACCGGCTGGTCGACGCCACCCTCGCGTCCTACTTCGATCCCTCGGTCGCCCGCCAGGTCGGCGCCGATCTGGTGACCGCACACTTCACCGGCACCGAGACACTCGGCGAAACTCTGGCGCTGATCGCCGAGCGTCTACCTGGTCTGTTGGACGACATGACCCCTCGTTGCCCCGACCTCGCCGCTCGGATCGCCCGGCTCTCTGGCAACATCGCCGCGGGCTATGCCAGTGCGCTACGCGAGCGCACCCTGGAAGAGCAGGAGGCGATTCATCGTGCCGGGCTCGTGGCCCGGATGGAGGCGGAACAGGCGCTGGCTGCGAGCGAGGCCCGGCTGCGAGCCATGTTCACCCAAGCGGCGGTCGGGATCGGGATCGGTGATCTCGAAGGCAACATCTTCGAAGCCAACCCGGCGCTGCTGCGGATGTTCGGTTACACCCGTGAGGAGTTCACCGCGCTCAACGTCAGCGCGATGGTCCACCCGGAGGATGCCGCCAGTGTGTGGCGGGTCTACGAGCAGTTAGTGCGCGGTGAGCGGGATCACTTCCGGATGGAGAAGCGTTTCTACCGTTCCGATGGCGGGGAGATCTGGACGAATCTGACGGTGTCGCTGGTACGGGACGAGAACGGTACGCCCGCCAACCAGGTTGCGGTGCTGGAGGATGTGTCGGAGCGACACAGATTGCAGGCCCGGCTGGAGTATCAGGCGTACCATGATCCGTTGACCAAGCTGCCCAACCGGGCGCTGGTCTCCGATCGGCTGGCGGAGATCTTCGCCAGACCTGCCGGCTCGCGGCGGATCGGGTTGTGCTACCTCGATCTGGACGGGTTCAAGGTCGTCAACGACAGTCTCGGCCACGACACCGGTGACCAGCTGCTGATCGTCGTCGCCTCCCGGCTGGCGCACTGCTGCGGGCCAGGTCAGCTCGTGGCCCGCATGGGCGGCGATGAGTTTGTGATCATCGTGGAGGACTCCAGCGAGGAAGAGATCGTCGCGCTGGCCCAAGAGGTATTGGCCACGCTGGCCACGCCGATCAAAATCGGCAATCACGAGCTGACCATCACGGCCAGCATTGGCATCGTGGAGCGGCCAGTGGCTGCCACTACCCAGGCCGACCTGGTTTCGGCCGCCGACATCACCCTGTACTGGGCAAAGGGCGACGGTAAGAGCCGCTATGCGATGTTCAACCGCAACCGCAATGACAAGGAGGTGGCCCGCTTCACGCTGTCGGCGACGATGCCGGCCGCGGTGGAACGTGGCGAGTTCGTTGTGGATTACCAACCGCTGGTTTCTCTCCGCGACTGTGGGCTGCGCGGGGTGGAAGCGTTGGTGCGCTGGCGGCACCCGACGTATGGCCTGCTCGGTCCCGAAAAGTTCATCGGGCTGGCCGAGGAGAGCGGTTCGATCGTGCAACTCGGACGTTGGGTGCTGACTCAGGCGTGCGAGCAGGCCAGCCGATGGCGAAATATCTTCGGCGACGCCGCGCCCTTCGTCAGTGTCAACCTCGCCCCCCGCCAGCTGCGTGAGCCCGGCTTGGTCGATGACGTCGTGACGATCCTGAACAGCACTCGGCTCGATCCGTCCCACCTCCAGCTCGAGCTCACCGAGCAGGCCCTCATGGGCGACGACGCGGGCCCGGTGGAGGCACTGGCCAAGCTGTACGACATGGGAGTGCGGATCGCCATCGACGATTTCGGTACCGGCTACTCCAACCTTCCTTACCTGCGTCGACTACCCTTGCATGACCTCAAGCTGGCTGGCTCGTTCGCGGTGGGTCTGCGAGATAGCGATCCCGACCCGGTGGATGAACGAATGGTGGCGACCCTGGTGAACCTGGCCCACGCCCTGGAGCTGTCCGTGACCGCCGAGGGTGTGGAGACCGTGGCTCAGCTCGAGAGGTTGCGGGCGCTGGGATGTGACGCCGGACAGGGGTTCCTGTTCGCTGCACCGAGCACACCGGAGCAGATCGAAGCGCTGTTGCGCGCTGCGAATCCGTTCGGTGACCCCGACGCCCAAGGTCGGTGACAACGACACCCGCAGGCATCATGACGAAGGTCGGCACCGGGGTGGCAATGCTGGTTCTCATGTGGTGCCCGGATCAGGAGACCTACGGTTCAGCGACCGGCGGGCGGGCGCCCGGCCGGGCGGTTGTTGAGGTGCAGGTCGGGAGGGGATGGGCAGGATGGGCAGAACTATCGGGATGTCGGGTTCCAGCGTGACCTCTTGATCGTGGTGCGCGATGCGCAGCGGCTTACCCGAGACGAGACGGTAGACGGCCCGGTCCTGGCAGACCTCCACGGCGATCCGGCTGGACGCGAAGCACATCCGGAACGCGAGGCGGGGTAGTTCGGTCGGTAGCCGCGGGGCGAAGGTCAACCGCCCTCCGTGGTCGCGCATCCCCCCGAACCCGGCCACCGCGGCCATCCACGCACCGGCCAGTGACGCGATGTGCAGGCCGTTGCCCACGTTGTCATGCAGGTCATGCAGGTCGAGCAGGGCAGCTTCGGCGAGGTAGTCATAGGCCAGCTCCAGATGTCCGACCTCGGCCGCGACCACAGCCTGGGTGCAGGCCGACAGCGACGAGTCGCGGACGGTCAGCGGCTCGTAGTAGGCCACATTGCGGGCCTTCTGCTCGATGGTGAACGCATCCCCGCGTAGGTGCATCGCCAGCACCAGGTCGGCCTGCTTGACCACCTGCTTGCGGTACAGGTCGAAATAGGGATAGTGCAGTAGCAGCGGGTAATGGTCCGGTGGAGTCTGCGCGAAGTCCCAGACGGCATGTTCGGTGAACTCCTCGGCCTGCGGGTGCACGCCCAGTTCCTTGTCGTAGGGCACGATCATGAGCTCGGCGGCGGCTCGCCATTGAGCAAGCTCGGCGACGTCGACGCCGAGTGCGTGGGCTCGGTCCGGGCACCGTTCGCAGGCTGCCGCGGCCTCCTGGAGGTTGCGCTGCGCCATCAGGTTGGTGAACACGTTGTTGTCGGCAATGGAGCTGTATTCGTCGGGTCCGGTGATGCCGTCGATCCGAAACCCGCCGTGCGCGTCGTGGTGACCCAGCGAGGTCCACAGGCGAGCGGTCTCCACGAGCAGCTCGACCCCGCACTCGGTTTCGAAGTCGACATCGCCGGTGGCCGCGAAATAGCGGGCGGTGGCATCGGCGATGTCGGCGTTGACGTGGAAGGCGGCGGTACCGGCAGGCCAGTAACCGGAGCACTCCTTACCGCTGATGGACCGCCAGGGAAACGCCGCACCCCGCTTGCCCAGCACCCGCGCGCGCTCCCGCGCTGTGTCCAGAGTGGTGTGCCGCCAACGCAACGCGTCGCGGGCCGCCTCGGGCACCGTGTAGGTCAGCAGCGGCAACACAAACGTCTCGGTGTCCCAGAATGCGTGCCCGTCGTAGCCGGGGCCGGTCAGACCCTTGGCCGGGATCGCTCGACTCTCCCCGCGGGCACCGGCCTGCAGGACGTGGAACAGCGCGAAGCGCAGCGCCTGCTGCAACTCGGCATCCCCGTCGATCTCGATGTCAGCGACCGCCCAGAAGTCGTCGAGGTAGCTTCGCTGCTCGGCCAGCAGCCCGTCCCACCCGGTCTGCAGCGCTCCGGCCAGGGCCGCATCCACCTGTGCCCGCAGCGCCGGGGTCGATCGCTGGCTGGACCATCCGTAGGCGAGCAGCTTGGTCAACCTCAGCCGTCCCCCCGCGGGTACGTCGGCGGCCGCAGTGAGGCGAGCCAGGTCGCCCTCGGCGTGGATATCGGTACGCAGGCCATCGGGGACCTCGATCTCATGATCCATTCCCGCGGCCATCCGCAGCCCGGAGGCGCGGGTGTGGTGCGCGAGTACCGCCCGGTACCCCTCTGCCACCGCGAAGTTCGCTTCCAGCGGTGCGTCCAGCGCGGCCGCCAGCCGTGGATCACCGGTACGCGCTTCAATGGGCTCATTGGCCAGCAGGTCGGACTGCAGCACCATCTGCAACGGTCCGTCCAGCGGCTCCACCTCGTAGCGGATCGCCGCGACGGCTCGCTGGGTGAAGGACACTAATCGTTCCGAGCTGATCCGCAGCCGGCGTCCGGCCGGCGAAACCCAGATGGTGTGGCGGCGCAGCGTTCCCGAGCGGAAGTCCAACACCCGTTCGTGTTCGGGCGCGTTGCCGTAACGCATATCCAACGGCTCGTCCGCCACCAGCAAGCGAATGATCTTGCCGTCGGTTACGTTGACAACTGTCTCGCTGGCCTCCGGGTAGCCGTAGGCGGTCTCGGCATGGGGTAGCAGGCGCTGCTCGTAGAAACCGTTGAGGTAGGTGCCGGGCAGCACCCGCGGCTCGCCTTCCTCAAAGGTGCCGCGCAGCCCGATGTGGCCGTTGGACAGCGCGAAAGTCGACTCGGTGCGTTGTAGCGCATCAAGATCCAGCCCACACCAGCGCAACTCCCAGGGGGAGACCTCGTAGCCGTGCTCAGCGGTCATCGGACGTCCTGCAGCAACTCGGCGAGGTCACTCACCACGACATCGGCGCTACGCTCGCGCAGCGCCTCGGCCTGACCGGCATAGCGCACCGATCCTGGATACGCCCGTGCCCCGTCCTGCTCGATGATCCGCAGTAGCAGCACGTTCTTACGGTTATCGATGCCGTGCACAGTTATCGCGTCCGGCGGGTCGTCCGGGGATTCCTCCGGAACGGTGATGCCGCGCGATGCCAGGAACTGCCGGACCCCATCTGCCCGTGGCCGCCCATCCACGTACTCAGTGTAGTCATGGTCGGTGAACTCGTGAAAGCCGTCACCCTCGGGCTTGGCCAGCACGGTGTCGAAGGTCTCTTTCCACGCCTGGCGATGCTGATCAGCAGTGCTGGTGAGCACCCCGTCGAGATCGAACAGGCCAGCGGTGATCTGGTTGGGAAGCCCGAGCGCGTGGGCGGAACTGTGCATGCGCCAGACGGTACCGGCGGGCCAGCCACCCGCACGGGTGCACTTGGACGCCCTCCAGGAAATCCGGTCGGTGAGGCTAAGGTGCTGGCGCAGCGTTGACGCCCGGCAGCGCTACGTGTTCACTCTCCTCGGGGCCTTCAGGATCGGCCTCCCTCCATTAATGGAGGAGCGCCCGTTTCGCAGCGGGCTCAGCAATGGGAGGATTCATGGTCGCGCGTGGCGCTCGACAGCGTTGGCTGACCGGCTTGGTCACCTCAGGACTGGTCATAGTCGGTGCGCTGGTCGCGATGCCCGCGACTGCGGCGCCCTCTGCTGCTCCGCTGTCCCCGTTGCTGGTGCGGGATTTGCTCACGAGCAGCGCCGAACGCATGACGATAATGGTGCACGGTGCGAGACTCACCGATGCGCAGCGGGCCGTCGACGTCACCGGAATGGCGCCGATCACCACCTTCGACAAGATCGGCGTGGTGGTCGCGCGGGCCAGTCAAGATCAGGTTCAGGCCGCCCGCCTCCAGCCCGGGGTGACCTATCTCGAAGGTAACCAACCCATCGTCTTCACCAGTGCGACGGCCAATGTGGCGACCCGAAGCCTGGAGGCGCGCCAGACCCTGGTCGGCGCTGATGGTGCGCCGCTGGACGGCACCGGTGTCAGCATCGCGGTGATCGACACCGGAATCGATCCCACCCATCCCGCATTCAGCGGAGGCAAGGTGGTGCGCAACCTGAAGAGCGGATGTCTCGACGAGTCCAGCACGGCGACCAACTGTGTGGTGTCGGTGCCGACCTCGGTCGACACCGACACCCTGTCCGTCGGCGGCCATGGCTCCCACGTGTCCAGCCTCGCCGCCGGAAACAGCCTCACCCTGACCGATGGCACTCCCGTGTCCGGTGCCGCGCCCGGCGCCAAGATCGTTGCGCTGTCCACCGGTGTCGCCCTC
>JBOHHD010000304.1:0-12582 GCA_050700515.1 Pseudonocardiaceae bacterium | reverse complement strand
CGGCTGTGGGACCCCGTTACTGGCATCACCCTTCGCACTTTGGAGGGTCATCCTCGTGGGGTCCGAGCGCTTGCTACCGACTTAGCAGGTACCTGGCTCGCCTGTGCAGGCGACGACGGGGTTGTGCGCTGTGGGATCTGGCGACTGGCACCCTTCTATGCACCCTAGAGGGCCACCCGGGGGGAGTTCACGCGCTCGCCACCAATCCCGATGGCACCTGGCTGGCCTCCACGGGCGCCGATCGAGTCGTGCGGCTGTGGGACCCGGCCATCGGCACGAGCTTGCTTACCCTAGATGGCGGTCCTAGTCGAATCCAGGCGCTTGCCACTGACTCAGCCGGTACGTGGTTGGCTTCAGCCAGCGACGACCGAGCGGTTCGTTTGTGGGACCCGGTGACCGGCACGGTCGTGCACACCCTGGTGCTGGAAGGCCACTCCGGCGGAATCAATGCTTTGGCGATCGACCCGGCAGGTACCTGGCTTGCCTGCGCAGGCACTGACCGAGTCGTGCGGTTGTGGGATCCGGTCACCGGAATCCTCCTGCGCACTCTGAAAGGCCACTCCGGTGGGGTTCGGGCGTTGGTTACTGACCCGGGTGGTTCTTGGCTGGCAGCAGTTGGTCCCGGCGGTGTAGTGCGGTTGTGGGATATCAGCACGGGGGATTCTTTGCGTACGTTTCAGGGTTATTCCGATGGGGGTTGGGCGTTGGCTATTGACCCGGGTGGTTCTTGGCTGGCTTGTGCGGGTGATGATGGAACGGTGCGGTTGTGGGATCCGGTCACTGGGGCTTCCTTGCGTACGTTGGAGGGTCATTCCGGTGGGGTTCGGGCGTTGGCTATTGACCCGGGTGGTTCTTGGTTGGCAGCAGCTGGTCCCGGCGGTGTAGTGCGATTGTGGGATCCGGTCGCCGGGACGCTGCTAGCTACCCTCGTCGCGTCGGAAGAGGGGTGGGCGGTGCTGCTCCCGAACGGCAGCTACAAACTGCACGGGCAGCCCGCTGGCCTGTGGTGGGCGATCGGGCTGTGCCGGTTTGATCCTGCGGATCTGCCGGATATCGCCCCGTACCAGCCACAGCTGCGGCGCCTGCATGATGACGCCCCGCTCCGCTGATGGCCACTGATGAGCAGTGGGACCGGCTCACCCAACCGGCCAAGGCCGCCGTGCGCTGGGCCTGGGCCACCGCGATGGCACGCACTGGGACGCCCGAGCCGTCCGGTGTGTTGGTCGACACCTGGGATCTGTTCGTCGGTCTGGCCCTGGCTCACCTGCGGGACAGCCCGGTCAGCCAGCTGCTGGTGCACTTCCACATCCCAGCCGGTGCTCTGCTGACCGACGGCGGCGCCCGCCGATACCGGCCCGAGGCGGTGCTCGCCGCCGCCCGTCGCCTCCCCGACGCCGGACGACCCCAGCTCGACGATCAGACCGAGCAGATCCTGGACTATGCCTTCACCGCGATACCAACCACCTCGGACGGGCTGGTCGAGCTGTCCATGCTGTTCGCCGCGCTGCTTGAGACTCCCAACCTCGCCTCGATGGCGCTGCGCACCGAGCTGGGCAACCGCGGCGTGGACGTCGAACCGGTCCTGCGGTCTTGCCGCGAGTATCCAGGCGCCCGCACCTCCTATGCGGACTACTTACGCGATCACCACCCCTACCGGCCACCCGAGATCCAGCTACCCAGCTATGCGCCGGACGAGCCACGGACCCGCCGCCCGCCGAGGCAACCAGCCACCGAACCGCGGGACCTGGTCGGCATCACGACCGAGGTGGATGCGTTCGCCTACCTGATCGCCTCCCGGAGGCTTACCCCGCCGCTGGCCATCGGCCTGTTCGGCGACTGGGGATCGGGCAAGAGCTACTTCCTGCGCAGTGTGCAACGCCGGATCGACGAGTTGGTCGGCACCGAGGTGGACGTCCCACCGTTCTACCGGGCCATCGCGCAGATCGAATTCAACGCCTGGCAATACGTGGAGGGCAACCTGTGGGCGAGCCTGCTGGAGCATTTGTTCCGCAACCTGCGCACCGGTGAGCAGGACACGGACGACCTGCTGGAAGACCGCCGCCGCGAGTATTTGAAGCAGCTCACCGAGCGCACCACGGAGCACCGCAGAGCCGTCGAGGAGTGCGCCAAACTGGCCGACGAGCACCAGCAGGCTGAACAAGTGGTTCACGCTAAGACCCGTGAGCGGGATCAGAAGCTGGATGAATTGAAAAAGGCTCAAGGGCGCAATCCGTTCCGCGGCTGGAGACCCTCCCCGGAGCTGTCCACAGCGCTCGCCGAGGTCGGTATCGACCCGGTGGTGGTCCCGGCCGAAGAGCTGCGGCAGACTCTGGTGAGCACCGGGGAGACCTTGCGCAGTGCCGGCCCGGTGCTCGGGCCGCTGCGCACCGGCGGTTGGCGCTACCTCGTCGCAGTCGTCGCCTTGGTCGTGGTGATCGGGCTCGGCCCGCTGACCAGCTTTGTCCTGAGTAGTTTCGACACCTCCGCAGTGTCCAACGTCATTGCCAGCGTGTCCGCCTTATTGGCCGGAATGACGGCGTACGCCGCATACGGACACAAAGTGCTCACCGCTGCGCTCAGGGCGATCGCCAAGGCACAGAAAACCCTCGATGCCGAGCTGGACGAGCAGCGTGAACAGTTCGACCAAAAGATTCGCCAGGCCGAAAGCACCCTGGCGGACACCGAAAAAGCGTTGGAGTTCGCGTTCGCGGAGGAACAGCGCCTCACCGCGTCACTCGCCGAGCTGGAAGCCGAGCGAGATCGGATCACGCCGAGCAGCGTGCTGGCCGACTTCGTCGGTAACCGGGTCACCAGCGACGACTACCGCCGTCACCTCGGCGTACCCGCACTGGTGCGCCAAGACCTGGAGCGGCTCTCCCGCCTGATCCAGCAGCAGCACGAAGCCGACCCCGCCGAGGGCCCGGTGATCGACAAGAAACACGCGGTCGACCGGGTGGTGCTCTACATCGACGATCTGGACCGCTGCCCCACCAGCATGGTGATCAAGGTGCTGGAGGCGGTGCACCTACTGCTGGCGTTCCCGCTGTTCGTGGTGGTCGTTGCGGTGGACGCGCGGTGGCTGGAGTCCTCGTTACGTAAGCACTACACCCAGCTGAACGCGGATGAGCCGAACGCAAAGGGGGCAGTACCGGCCGACTACCTGGAGAAGATCTTCCAGGTGCCGTTCTGGGTACGCCCCCTCGGCACGGACACCCGCAGGAAAATGGTGCGCGGCCTGCTGGAGCGCAACCTGGCCCGCTCGGGCCCGGCGACAGGTGCCAACGAGGCCACCGCCACCGAGATCGACCTGCCTGATGCCGATCTGCCCGAGTTCACCCGGCTGGTGGAGTCCTTCGGAGTGACCGACTCGGCACCGCAGCCGTGGCTGGAGGCTGCGGAGCTGACTGTCACCGGTCCGGAACTCGGTCTGCTTGAGGACATCTCCGCATTGATCGGCGCCACGCCCCGGACGGTCAAGCGCTTCGTCAACGTCTACCTGTTGCTCAAATCGGTGGGTCACGGCCGCGGCTGGCCGCTGCCGGAGCAGGGCCAAGTGGCGGTGCTGCTCGCCATCGCCACCGGGCTACCCGAGCTGGCCGATGAGTTGCTCCCCACTCTGGTCACGGCCGAGCCCCGCACGCTGGGGACGGCGCTGCCCGATACCGCCGACGGGCAAGCCGGTGCCCAGCTGGCCCGACTGCGCGCCTGGCTCGCCGACCATCCGACCTGGCGCGAGGTCGCGCTGTGCGATATCGCACGTTGGGTCGAGCTCATCCTGCGCTTTCGCTTCGACCGCGTGCCGGGCGATGACTCGTCCACGCGGCATTAACAGCCCGCTGAGCTCGGTAAATGTTCCCATAGGCGAGTGGTGCGAGCGATTTGTCAGGGTGCTGTGCGTAGATGTCGTACGCCTCGGCGAAACGATGAAAGGATGTGGCCATAGGCCTTCCCCCGCACGAGATCACTCGTCGGCTCCATCAACAAGCGCACGACGTCGAGGACGCCTACGAACTGCTGACCGAGCTCCGTACCGAGACAGCGGCAGGCTTCGCCCGGGTGGACGAGCGACTTGACCAGCTCACCGAAGAGCTAACACAGGTCAAATCCCAGCTCGCCGGGTTCGGCGGTCGGCTGGATGGTCTTGACGGTCGCCTGGATGGTGTTGACGGTCGGCTGGATGGTCTTGACGGTCGCTTGGATCGTGTCGAGGGTCGGCTGGATGGTCTTGACGGTCGCTTGGATCGTGTCGAGGGTCGGCTGGATGGTCTTGACGGTCGCCTGGACCGTGTCGACGGTCGCCTGGACGGCCATGGCCAGCTACTGGAGCGGATTCTGTACCTGCTCGAGAACCCCGTTACCTGATCGCTCACCGATGTGCGAGCACTCGGTGGCTGGGAGACGTATCACCAGCCTGCGGTGGCCCTCCTCTATACAGAGCATCGTGTTCCTAGCGAGGAGATCCACCCGTGTTTACCTACCTGTTCTGGCAGCAGGCGCTCGAGCGAGCATTCAAGACCTTCGCACAGACCTTGGTGGCCTTGTTCAGCGCCAGCGGCATCGGTTTGCTCAACGCCCCGTGGACCACCGCCCTGTCCGCTGCGGGCATGGCGGCACTGTTGTCCGTGCTCACGTCGATGGCTTCGGAGCCGTGGGGCACGCGCAATAGTCCGAGCTTGATGCCACCCGCCCCAGCAGCTGCGCAACCTGCCCCCTCTTCGCCCATGGCTGAGCAAGCAACCTCGTCGGCGTGAGCGAAAATGGCTCACTGAGAATGGCTCCAGTGAGGATGGCCCAGTGCGGATGGTCCAGCCTGGCGCGGGGTCAGATTTCGATGCCGTGTTTCAGCAGCCAGGTGAGCGGGTTGATCTTCTCGCGGTCGGCGTTCCATACCTCGAAGTGCAGGTGCGGGCCGGTTGAATAGCCCCGGTTGCCCATCTCGGCGATCTCGTCGCCGGCTTGGACCCGCTCACCTTCCTCGACCAGCGCACGGTTGATGTGGCCGTAGATCGTGGTGGTGCCGTCATTGTGCAGGATGCGTATCCACATACCGAAACCGCTGGCCGGACCGGCCTCTGTGATCACCCCCTCGGCTGCCGCGAGGATCGGTGTCCCGATGGAGTTGGCGATGTCGATACCTGCGTGGGTGGTGCCCCAGCGGGCGCCGTATCCCGAAGTGAGAACGCCTTCGGCGGGAAGGACGAACAACGGCCGCCGCGCTTCGGCCTCGCGGGCGGCGCGTTCGGCGACCAGGCGCTCGCCCTTGACCATGGCCGCCACGGTGTCCATGGTCGCGGTGTCGACCTCCGCAGGGTCCGACGAGGAAACGAGGGGTAGGTATTCGGCTGCCGGAGCGGAACCGCCCAGGCCCATCGCCGACGTCACTTCCCCTCCAGGCCTTGAGGTCAGGTCGTCGGGGTGAGCGGAAGCGGTGTTGTCGAGCGCCTGGCCGGCAGCTACACAGGCACCGGCAGCGATCGCCGCGGCCACCACCCGCCCGCGTACGGCGGGGGAGGGGTGTGGGATGCGGGGAGCCGACCAGGTACTCGAAGGGCGGTGATGTCGAGCCGCCGGGAGAGCTGGGGATCGGGGTGGGCCGCCGGAGGAGCGGTGTCGAGCCAAGACCTGCCTTCCGTGTCGGGAGTCCGTACTGACTTTCGGGTGGAGACCTGGTGGGTAACCAATCCGTAGTCATACACAAGCAGAGCGTGACCATAAATCCGGAGGGACTTTAACGAACGGTCCGCTCGGCAGGCAAGTCGCCCGATGCGCTGTCGTCGGCCAGATCGGCCAGAACCGTTTTTTCCGCGCTGTACGGTCGCCCGCGGGCTCTCCACGGGGCTGAGGTCGGGACCGTACCCCGGCCACTTCCGCCTGCTGTTTCGGCGGCCCGATCGATTCTCTCGGGCACGGAGTCGGCGCCACTGCGGCCCCGGAAGGAAGAAGCGCCGCCCAGCTGGGCTAGCGTGCTGGCGACCGCGTGCACCGCGCGGGGATCGACCGACAGCGACAGGTGCCCCACATTGCTGAGGTGGAGATTGGTGACGAGGAGATCCGGGTGATCCAGCCGAGCGTTCCGTTGGGGCACGATCAGCTGGTCCAGCTCGCTCCACACCGCGACGAAACGGGTCCGGCAAGTCGGCGCCGGTTCGGCAAGCTCGGCCACCACGTCGGAATCCGGACGAAGCTGGCGGAGCAGCGGGCTCGGCAGCAGGTAGGCGGCCATCGTCCCGTGGTGGGGCGTGCCCAGGCTGACCAGCGTGTGCACTCGCGCGTCACCGCCGAGACGTTGGACGTAGTAGCGGGCGATCAACCCCCCGAGCGAATGCCCGACCACGTGCACCTGCTCGGCGCTGGTCGCTTCGCAGATCCGCTCGACCTCGCGGCCGAATTCCCGCGCCGCGCTGCGGACGTCCCCGTTGAGCGCGGTGAGCACGCTGTAGTTGATGCCGTAGACCACGCCGAACCCGCGCTTGCGCAACGCCCTGCCGAGGACGGCGAACACCGACCGGTTGTCCACGAAGCCGTGCACGAGCATGATCGGTGTTCCTGCGGCGCGTACGTCGGCGATCACCAGACCGCGCCGTGCGGGAGGAAGATCGTCGGTCCGGTAGCAGTTGTAGGGGCCGTCTGGCCGCAGCTGCTCGGCGAGCGTGCCCCATGGGTACATCAGCAGGTGAACTCCCATCCACCCGGCCTCCAGGACCACCCCCCGCAGGCCCGCGGGCCGCGTGATCGTCTTGACGGTGCGGGCCACCGTACCCAGTACGGAGGATGCCGTCACGGCGACCGATCCGGCCGCGCAGGTACTGCGGGCGACCAGCTGTCGCGCCGCAGTCCCTACTACCCCGACGGGGTTCATACAGGGACGATAAGTTGTTAACACAACATTTGCATGTGTTGGGGCGAAAAGACCCGGTGAGCGGTGTCCTCAGTCGGCCCATCGGTAGGTGGCACCCCCGGCTTCGGCCTCCCGTGTGGCGTGCTCCGCAAGGGCACCGCCACCGGCCCTGCACGAGCTACCCTCGCCCCATGAGCGGACGGATCCGCGTGGTCGTGGCCAAACCCGGGCTCGACGGGCACGACCGAGGTGCCAAGGTTGTCGCCCGCGCCCTTCGCGACGCAGGCATGGAGGTCGTGTATACCGGGCTGCACCAGACTCCCGAGCAGATCGTGGAGACCGCCATCCAGGAGGACGCCGACGCGGTGGGGCTCTCGGTGCTCTCGGGCGCTCATATGACCCTCTTCGCCAGGGTCGTGCAGCTGCTGGAGAGCAAGGGCGCTCCCGACGTGCTCGTCTTCGGCGGCGGGATCATCCCCCAGGAGGACATTCCCAAGCTCACCGAGCTCGGCGTGGCCAAGGTCTTCACTCCGGGTGCCACCACCTATGAGATCGTGGAGTGGGTGCGCAGCGCCATCGACACGGCCTCCAAAGAGATGACGCCAGAGATGACCGTGGAGTGAGCTGGTTCGCCTGTGTCGGCGCAGGAGCGCGGCGTCGGCGCTGGATAGAGTCGAGCGGTCGCGCCGTCGTATCTCTTGGAGACCCCTCGTATCAACTGGAGACTGAGTGGATCTGTACGAATACCAGGCCAAAGACCTGTTCGCCACCCATGGTGTTCCCGTGCTCCCGGGTGCTGTGGTCACCGCCGGCGCCGCGGCTCGGGCTGCCGCCGCAAAGTTCGGCGGAACCGTGGTGGTCAAGGCCCAGGTGAAGACCGGCGGTCGCGGCAAGGCGGGCGGGGTGAAGCTGGCCGACTTGCCGGACCAGGCCGCTGAACAGGCCACCGCCATCCTGGGCATGGACATCAACGGCCACACCGTGCGACGGGTCCTGGTGACCCCCGCCTGCCAGATCGCCGAGGAGTACTACTTCTCCTTCCTGCTCGACCGGACCAACCGCACCTTTCTCGCAATGGCCAGCGTCGAGGGTGGGATGGACATCGAGGAGGTCGCCGCCACCAAGCCGGAGGCGCTGGCCAAGGTGCCGGTCGACCCCCTCATCGGAGTGAACATCGCCAAGGCCCGCGAGATCGTGGCGGCCGCGCGCTTCCCCACCGAGGTGGCCGAGGACGTGGCCGTGGTGGTCGTCCGGCTGTGGGAGGCGTTCGTCGCCGAGGACGCCACCTTGGTCGAGGTCAATCCGCTGGTCCGGGACGAGCGGGAGGCGATCATCGCGCTGGACGGAAAGGTGACCCTCGACGGCAACGCCGCGTTCCGCCATCCCGAGCATGCCGAGCTCGCCGACAGTGCCGCCGACGACCCCCTGGAGGTCAAGGCCAAGGCCAAGGGCCTCAACTACGTCAAGCTGGACGGACAGGTCGGCATCATCGGCAACGGCGCCGGCCTGGTCATGTCCACCCTGGACGTGGTGGCCTACGCCGGTGAGGCACACGGCGGGATGCGGCCGGCCAACTTCCTCGACATCGGGGGCGGGGCGAACGCGCAGGTGATGGCCGACGGGCTGGACATCGTTCTCGGTGACCCCGATGTGTGTTCGGTGTTCGTCAATGTCTTCGGTGGCATCACCGCCTGCGATGAAGTGGCCTCCGGCATCGTGGCGGCTCTGGACATCCTCGGCGATTCGGCCACCAAGCCGCTGGTCGTGCGCCTGGACGGCAACAACGTGGCCCGGGGCAGGCGCATCCTGTCCGAGGCTGCTCACCCGCTGGTCACGCGGGTGGACACGATGGACGCCGCAGCTGACAAGGCTGCCGAACTCGCCGCGGCCGCGGCGCCCGCGAAGGGAGCGTGAGCCGTGGCGATCTTCCTGACCAAGGACTCCCGCATCATCGTCCAGGGGATGACCGGCTCGGAGGGCCGCAAGCACACCCAACGCATGCTCAGCGCGGGCAGTCAGGTCGTCGGGGGCGTCACTCCCGGCAAAGCCGGGCGCAGCGTCGACTTCGACGGCGTGACGCTGCCGGTGTTCGGCTCGGTGGCCGAGGCGATGGCCGAGACCGGCGCCGACGTCACCGTGCTCTTCGTCCCCCCGCGCTTTGCCAAAGCCGCGGTCATCGAGGCGATCGACGCGCGTATCGGTTTGGCCGTTGTGATCACCGAGGGGATCCCGGTGCACGACACCGCCGTGTTCTGGGCGCACGCCTGCGCGACCGGTAACCACACTCGAATCGTCGGTCCCAACTGCCCCGGCGTGATCAGTCCCGGTGCCTCCAACGCCGGCATCATTCCCGCCGACATCACCGCGCCCGGCAAGATCGGACTGGTATCGAAGTCCGGCACATTGACTTATCAGATGATGTTCGAGTTGCGCGACATCGGGTTCTCCAGCTGCGTGGGCATCGGCGGTGATCCCGTCGTCGGAACTACGCACATCGACGTCCTGCAAGCCTTCGAGGACGACGCCGACACCGCGGCGGTGGTGATGATCGGTGAAATCGGTGGCGACGCCGAGGAGCGCGCCGCTGAATACATTGCCGCGCACATCACCAAGCCGGTGGTCGGCTACGTCGCCGGCTTTACCGCACCCGTCGGCAAGACGATGGGCCACGCGGGTGCCATCGTGTCCGGCTCCGCAGGCACCGCGGCTGCCAAGAAAGAAGCCCTGGAAGCCGCCGGCGTCAAGGTGGGTAGGACACCCAGCGACACGGCGGAACTGATGCGCGAGATCATCAAGTCATTGCCCTGAGCGGCCGCGAGTTCTTGTCGCGGTGCCACCTTCGGGTGCCCCCGGCTCCCCGGGGCGCATCGAGCTCGGCCGGATTCCGCTAGCGTGCTTGCACGTCAGCTTTATTGTCACGTGCCGAAAAGTGGAAGGCTCTCCATGTCCGTGTCATATGGCCAGCCCCCGGCAGCGCCGCAGCCAGGATCGACCAGCCCATCCGGTGGTCTGGATCTCGGCAAGATCCTCGCGCTCGCCACGGGTGGCCTCGGTCTGGTCCTCTACTTCCTTTCCTTCGCCGATGACGCCGGGACTTACCTGCGCGGCCTGATGGGTGTTCTGCTGCTCGGCGGAGGCCTGCTCGCCGCTGCCTCGGTGCTGCCCAAGGCGCCGGCGACGCTGCTGCCCGCCACCGTCATGGTGATCACCGGCACCCTGTTTCTGCTGATCGATGTGGCCAAGGGTCCGTTCTTGCTGAGCACGTCCGGCGTGACGGTTCCCGGGCTCGCGATCGTGGCCCTCATCCTGGCGTTCCTGGAATCGGCCAGCGGTGTCCTGGCGCTGCTCGTGACGGCGGGCCTGGTGAACCTGAACTCCCGGTCCGGCCCGTTTCCGCAGCGGTCGTGGGAACCGCAGCAACCTGGTGGTTATCCCGGTCCTGGGGCTCAGGCCGGTTACCCGGCTCCCGGTGGTTATTCCGGCCAGGGCGGTTATCCGGGGCCGAATTTCTATTCCGGTCAGACCGGTCACCCCGCCCAGGGTGGTTATCCCGGTCCGGATGGCTATCCCGGCCATGGTGGTTACCCGGGCCAGGGCGGTTACCCGGCTCCGGGTGGCTATCCCGCCCAAGGTGGTTACCCGGGCCAGTACCAGCCCGCCGGTCAACCCCCGAGCGGCTACCCTGTCCAGGCACCGCAGCCCTACATGCCCGAGACCGTGCAGTACCGGAGCCTTCAGGACCAGTACGGCCAATACGGTGGCGGCCAGCCGGGTCAGGGCCAGTACGGGAGCGAGCCGCAGGGTCGATACGGCGGTGGCGAAGAGGGTCCGGACAGTGCCGAGCGTGCCGAGCCGGAACGCGAGCGCGACGAACGGCCCGAGACACCACCGGACTCGCCGGCCAAGGGCTGAGCCATCAGCCGCTGCCCACCCGACGTCTCCACCCGCCGGGCCAGCGCGTCGACCGCGATTACCGGCATCGAGTTACCGGCTGCGCGGCGTGGTCGGGGCTCGGGTAGTGTTGCCGTCTTCAGCAGTGGACCCACCGAGGAGGTGAGACCCATTACCGCCAGTTCAGGCCGGGTGCTCTCACTTCACGGTTGTGCGGTCCCCCCGACGTAGGTGATCGGGAGAGCGTCCATCGGCATCTCGAAAGGCGCTCTCATGTCAGCTTGCCCGTCACGGTGCTCTCGTTCCGTCATCATCACTCGGCTTCGGGCTGTCGGCTGTGTCTTCGCCGAGGACGAGGCGCGGTTGCTCATCTCGGCGGCGCGGACGTCGGAGGAGCTCGCGGCCATGGTGGACCGGCGAGTCGCCGGCCTGCCCCTCGAACACGTGGTGGGCTGGGCGGAGTTCTGCGGCCTGCGGATAACCGTGGACCCCGGAGTTTTCGTACCGCGGCGGCGCACCGAGTTTCTCGTTCAGCAGGCTGCCGCCCTCGCCGGTCTGGCTGACGGTCCGGCCGACCGGGGCCGGTCCCGAGGTGTCGTCGTTGATCTGTGTTGTGGTTCGGGCGCGGTGGGCGCCGCGCTGGTGGCGGCCCTGGACCGGGTCGAGTTGTACGCCGTCGATCTCGATCCCGCCGCGGTGCGCTGCGCCCGCCACAACGTCGCCGCCGCGGGTGCTCAGGTGTACGAAGGTGACCTCTACCAGCCGCTGCCCGCTACGCTGCGGCGCCGCGTCGAGATCCTGGTCGCCAACGCACCCTACGTACCCACCGAGGCGATCGGGCTGCTACCTCCGGAGGCCCGCCTCCACGAGCCGCGGGTGGCGCTCGACGGTGGCGAGGACGGGCTTGAGGTCCTGCGCCGGGTGATCGACGCGGCGCCACGATGGCTGGCGCCGGGTGGCTACCTGTTGGTCGAAACCAGTGAACGCCAGGCGCCGCAGGCCGTCGAAACCCTCGCCCGCAGTGGGCTGATCCCCCGAGTGGCCAATTCCGGCGAGCTGAACGCCACCGTCGTCATCGGAACCGAGCCCGCCTTCCGGCCGAGCGCGGTAGCCCTCAGCTGATGAGCGGTTCGCGGGTCTCGTCGTACACCCACTGCAGATAGGCGGGGTGACCCCCGGTGAGGGGGAGCGCGATGACACAGGGGACGTCGTCGGCGTGGTCGCGGTCGGCGCGGGCGACGATCTCCGGGAGGAGGCAGGCCCGGGTGTGCAACCCGACACGGGCTTGCGCCTCGTCGTGGATCCGGTCTTCCCAGCGGTAGATCGCTCGGATCGAGATGATGTTATGGCCACAGGCGACGAGCCGGTCCTCCACGAGGCTGCGGGTGAAGCCGGCCAGCCACTCGGCGCTCTCGGCCGTGATGACGACCTCAACGCAGTCGTGGTCGCTGACGATCGGTTCAGTCATGGGGTACTCGCCTTACCCGTACTCACTGTCATTCGCCTCGCCATTGATGGGATGTAGCTATTACCCTGGCAGCCTTCCTCGATCCCGCCCGCAGGAGCTCGTACTGACCGTGCACCAGGTTGATCTGCCGGTGCCGGCCCGGGTGGTCGTGCTGGTGTCCGGATCCGGGACGTTGCTGCAGGCGTTGCTGGACGCCGTCGAGTCAGGCTATCCCGCTTGGGTGGTCGCCGTCGGCGCGGACCGGGACGGCATCGAGGGGTTGCGCCGCGCCGAACGTGGCGGTCTGCCCACCTTCGTCGTCGCGCTGAACCGGTACCCCGACCGCGCCGCGTGGGACGTTGCGCTCACTACGGCGACCGCAGCTCATCAGCCGGATCTGGTGGTG
>JBOHHD010000303.1:0-1991 GCA_050700515.1 Pseudonocardiaceae bacterium | reverse complement strand
CTCGGCGGCAGCGGTGTTGACCAGCTTGACCAGCCGCGCCACCGCCTTGGTCGCCGCCGCCGGGGTCCGCCCGGCGAACAGCACCTGCTGCGCCCGCTCCACCGGTAGCTCGACCTGCTCACCCAGCTCAGCCAGCAGCGCATCCAGCGCCTCGTGTTCGGGCTGGGTCAGCCGCACCTGCCGCAACCGGGCCCGCGCCGTGCTCGGCGAGATCCTGTCCATGCGGTCACCGTGCCCCGGCTGGCGGGGCGGTGTAGCGGGCCAGCACCCGGTGCAGCTGATCGACCAGACCGTTCACCCACACCTCCTGCCCGGCACGCCCGCGCACCTCACCGAACGGCCGCTGGTGGCCATGGATCTGCTTGCCCGCCAGCCCCTGCAGGTCGGCATGCGGGCTCGTCGGCCACACCGCCACCGGGATCGCGCGCTTGCCAGGAACGTCGACCAGTGCGGGCATTTCAACGCCGTTGATGTAATCGCTGCCCAGAAAGGCGTTACTCACCGCGAGCAAGCCCAGCTCACTCACCGCCAACGCCTCCCGGACCTGAGCATCCCAGTCCTCACCCACCAGGATCGCCTCGTCGAATCGCCACAGCTCGAACCGGTAGACCCGGTCCACCCGGGTCGCCGCAGCCAGCAATTCCCACAACCGCTCGACGACCGGAGCGTCCCGCTTCGCGAAGCTCAGGAACATCCGTACCAGCGGCTTGCCCGACCCCGGCGCCGTCGTCAGGCGCACGGTCGGCTCAACCACATCACCCATCGCACGCTCCTTACGCAGCCGATCGTCGTAATTTGTCGTAATAATGAGCGTACAACACCCCGAGGGTCAACCCTGCATTCCGCCCTTGCGGCGACGCGGAAGGCCACCGACTCGATCTACGGTTGGCCCGACCGCCATGACCCCCGATGTTCCTTAGACGTTGGCAGGGGTGAGGCGCCAAGCGGCGTAATCGCGGGCCAGGCGTGCTCGGCCGGGGGCGCCCGAGATGTCTTCGGTAGCGGCCCAGTATCCCCAGAGCCCGGCGATGTAGACGGCGAACGCGGTCAGGCAGTGGGGGTCGGCATCGGCGATGCACGCCAGGGTGGTGCGGGCCCATGCTTCGGCGTCGGCCGGGTGGTGGCCGGCCTCAACGAGTCGGAGCACCAGGAACGCGCCGTCGACCCATCCGGCGCCGGTTCAGTGATAACCCCAGTCGATCACGTGGGCTGCGCCGTTCGAGCCGAGGAGGAATTGGTCGCCGTGCAGGTCGGTGTGGGCGAGCCGGTCACCGTCGGCCAGTTCGGGAAACGCTGATGCCCACCGGGTGAGCGCGTCGAGATTCCAGCCGCCGACGGTGGCCGGCGCTTCGGCGGCGAGCTTGTCCCACCAGTCGGTGACGCCGAAGCGCTCCCGTAGGGGGCGCAGACCAGCACCGGGTAGCGCGCTGATGCGGTTGACGGTGGTCGCGACGATCGGCAGATCCGGCGAGTCCGGTGCAAGGCTCGCGGGGCGGCCGGTGACGTAGTCAAAGCCGACCACCAGCCAGCCGGCGATGTCGTGGGAGAACAGCACGGCCGGGGATAGTCCCTGGGTAAGCGGTGCGGCGATGATTTCGTTGCGCAGCCATCGCCTACGTCGGGAAATACCCTTGACGCCCTTCAGGAACACCGGCGGCGCGTCGGGGCAGTGCAGCACGGCGGCGACGTCGTGCGGGTGTCGGTGTTCTCGTTGCCGTCCTTGCCGGATGCGGCACAGTTGCCGTCCTCATGGCAGGTCCCGCAATTGTAGGCATCGGCGATCCAGAGTTCGGTGTCGACGTAGCCGGCGCGCCGGATCGCGCCCACCGTGATGTCCCGAACGCTCGCCGGGTCTTTCGAGTGCTCCACCGGTTTGGACGGTGCCAGCTTGTTGCCGGGGAAACGGCCGCACGCCGCGAGGAACGCCAGCGCCTGGTCCAGGATGCGCTCGGCGAACGCCCGGTCGGCGCCCTCATTGAGGGTGATGCGGT
>JBOHHD010000302.1:0-3253 GCA_050700515.1 Pseudonocardiaceae bacterium | reverse complement strand
TGCGCTGAGTAACCTTCCAGGTCAAGCTGTTGCCGCTCTAACGCGTCGGCGAGTCGTGGACACCACCCGTACGGGGCAGTGCGTGTGTGCCGCGAGCCACACCACACCGCCCTGATAGTGTCTTTTCAGGTCCGGGCGCCCGCCTGTACCTGACGTCCTTTAAGACCCGTCCGGTGAGGCGGGGAAGGAGGTCCACCGTGTCGTCCCCTTCCGGGGCGGGCGCGGAGGGTGATGCGCCTCGGCAGCGTGAGCTGCTCTCGTCGGCAGACGTTGCCCGAACCGTGGCCCGCATGGCGCACCAAATCATCGAGCGAACCGCTCCTGAGCAGGTGGTGCTGCTCGGCATCCCGACCCGCGGCGTGACCCTGGCCCGCCGCTTGGCCGGCTTGATCGGCGATTTCGGCGGGACGTTGGCGGGGGTGGGCACCCTGGACGTCACCCTGTATCGGGACGACCTGCGGCGCAGGCCCACCAGAGCCCTGCAGGCCACTGATCTGCCCGGAGGTGGGCTGGGCGACGCACTCGTCGTCCTCGTCGATGACGTGCTGTATTCCGGGCGCACCGTCCGGGCGGCGCTGGACGCGTTGCGCGAGCACGGCCGTCCTCGCGCGGTGCAGCTCGCCGTGCTGGTCGATCGGGGTCACCGGGAGTTGCCGATCCGCGCCGACTATGTGGGTAAGAACCTGCCGACCTCTCGGGATGAGGAAGTGGGTGTGCTGCTCGTCGAGACCGACGGCATCGATGCTGTGGTGATTCGCCGGGCGTCGCGGTGAGGCACCTGCTGACCACCGCGGAACTCGCCCGCGATGCCGCCACTGCTTTGCTCGATACCGCAGATCGACTCAAACAGGCGCTGATGGGCCGTGAAGTGCGCAAACTACCGACGCTGCGCGGGCGCACCGTGGTTACCCTGTTCTACGAGAACTCCACTCGCACCCGGGCCTCGTTCGAAATCGCCGGTAAGTGGATGAGCGCCGACGTGGTCAATGTTTCGGCGGGGGGATCGTCGGTGGAAAAGGGGGAGTCGCTGCGGGACACCGCACTGACGTTGTCCACGATGGGTGCGGACTGTGTGGTGGTCCGCCACCCGGCCTCGGGCGCGGCCAACCGGATCGCCGGCTGGGTGCCCGCGCACGTCGTCAATGCCGGTGACGGCACCCACGAACACCCCACCCAGGCGCTGGTGGACGCGGCCACGCTGCGCGAGCGGTGGGGAGGTCTGGACGGGCGGACCGTCACTATTGTGGGTGATGTGCTGCACAGCCGGGTGGCACGGTCGAACCTGCACCTGTTGACCACGCTGGGTGCACGAGTGCATCTGGTGGCACCACCCACTCTGCTGCCGCGCGGGGTGCAGGACTGGCAGGTCGGGGATGGCTGGGCCGTCACGGTCGGGCATGACCTCGATGCCGCCCTGCCCGGCACCGACGCGGTGATGATGCTGCGGGTGCAGGCGGAGCGGATGCACGGCGGGTTCTTCCCCTCCGTCCGGGAGTACTCCCTGGCTTATGGGCTGTCCGAGGCCCGTCTGCGGCTGCTGCCCGAGCATGCTGTCGTGCTGCATCCGGGCCCGATGCGGCGCGGCATGGAGATCGCGCACTCGGTCGCCGACTCGCCCCGGGCCGTGATCACCGATCAGGTCCGCAACGGCGTGCACGTGCGGATGGCAGTGCTCTACCACCTGCTGGCGGCCCAGGAGGAGCAGCAGTGAACGAGCACAGCGAGTCGACCATCGGCCGGCGCACCCGGCCGCTGCTGCTCCGAGGGATCCGGCCCTACGGTGCGGGCGATCCGACGGAGTTGCTGGTGCGTGCGGGTGTGATCGCCGAGCTGGGTGCCGGCCTGGACGGCACCGGCGCCCGGGTGCTCGACCTGGGAGGGCTGATCGCGTTGCCCGGCCTGGTCGACCTGCACGCCCACCTGCGTGAGCCCGGTAGGGAGGATGCCGAGACGATCGCCACCGGCTCGGCGGCTGCGGCGCTGGGCGGATACACGGCGGTGTTCGCGATGCCCAACACCGATCCGGTCGCCGACTCCGCCGTCGTCGTCGAGCACGTGCACCGGCGCGGTGGTGAGGTCGGACTGATCGACGTGCACCCCGTCGGTGCCGTCACGGTAGGGCTGGCCGGTGAGCGACTCGCCGAACTGGGCGAGATGGCGCGCTCTGCGGCGGCGGTGCGGGTGTTCTCCGATGACGGGCAATGCGTGCATGACCCGTTGCTGATGCGCCGGGCGCTGGAGTACACCTGCGGTCTGGGTGGCGTGGTTGCCCAGCACGCCGAGGACCCGCGGCTCACGGTGGGCGCTCAGGCCCATGAGGGCAACGTCGCGGCTCGGCTGGGGCTGGTCGGGTGGCCCGCCGCCGCCGAGGAATCGATCGTGGCCCGGGACTGCCTGCTGGCCAGGGACGCCGGCGCGCGGTTGCATGTCTGCCACGTCTCCACCGCCGGCGCGGTGCAGGTGCTGCGCTGGGCCAAGGAACGCCAGATCCGGGTTTCCGCCGAGGTCACTCCCCATCACCTGCTGCTCACCGATGAGCGCCTCGTCGGCTACGACCCCCTCAACAAGGTCAATCCGCCGCTGCGCACCGCGGCCGACACCGAGGCGCTTCGCCTCGCGCTGGCCGAGGGGAGCGTGGACTGCGTGGCCACCGACCACGCCCCGCACGCCGCGCAGGACAAGGACTGTGAATGGGCCGCGGCCCGTCCGGGCATGCTGGGACTGGAGACCGCGCTGTCGGTGGTGGTGGCCACCATGGTGCGCTCCGGCCTGCTGGACTGGCGAGGAGTGGCCCGAGTGATGAGCGAGCGCCCGGCGCTGATCGGCGGAGCCACCGATCAGGGTCGCCCGATCGCGGTGGGGGAGCCGGCGACGCTGGTGCTGGTGGACCCCGAGGGCAGCTGGACGGTGCGCGGGGAGCAACTGGCCAGTCTGGCCACCAACACTCCTTATGAGGGCATGGAGTTGCCCGGCCGGGTGGTGGCCACCCTGCTGCGCGGCGAGGTCACCGCCGAGGACGGGAAGGTGCGGGGATGACGGGCAGTGTGGCGGTGCTGGTGCTGGAGGACGGCACCAGCCTGCGTGGCGAGAGCTACGGCGTGGTGGGCCAGGCACTGGGTGAGGCGGTGTTCGCCACCGGGATGACCGGCTACCAGGAGACCCTCACCGATCCGTCCTACCGCCGCCAGATCGTGGTGCAGACCGCTCCGCACATCGGCAACACCGGCTGGAACGACGAGGACGACGAGTCACA
>JBOHHD010000301.1:0-4547 GCA_050700515.1 Pseudonocardiaceae bacterium | reverse complement strand
CACAGCGGGGTGCTGCCCAGCTGGGTGTCCAGGCCGTAACCGAACACCCGCTCATTGATGCTCACCAGCGCGGCGTCATTGCTCGCGCCGGGCACGAGCCGTTTGGGCAGCTTGCCCGGCACCGTGTACAGCAGTGGGCACACCTGCCCGCAGACCAGGCACAACCCCTCGACTCCGCCCCCCTTGCGGCGGGCGACCTCGGCGCTCCAGAACGGCACGACCGACTCGGCCAGGTGGGCGGATCGCCCATCAACGTTGATCACTACACCCTGCTTCGCGGTGTAGTCGTCTTCCTTTCGCAGGTCATCGACTGCGCCACTGCGATAGAACGCGGCGACGGCTCGCGCCACCGGGTCGAGCTTGCCCTCGTCGCTGTCCGCCCAACGGCGTATCAAATCGACGAACGCGGCGTGGCACTGCGTCACTCGCGCCGGCTTGGTGTCCGGATCACCCCAGCCGAGTACGTACTGCACGTCGTCGGCGGCGAGGTTCGCGGCGATGCCGACAGTTCGCACGGATGACGGTGTCGTGTGCGGCACGGCCCGACGTTTGTCCTTGGGGTCCGTGGGCATGAGCTGCTGCAGCTTCGTCGAGCGCAACCTGCCAGCGTTGTCCAGGTTGATCTGCCAGGAGAACAGCCGTTCCCGGTGGAAGGGGGCCACCTCGTTGTGCTGCTGGGCGTACTCGACGAGGCGCTGGAGCAGCATCAGGCCACCCCGGTGGCGGGGATGCCGTGCTCGGGCACGTGCAGCCAACCGTGGTCGAGCCGGGCGGTGAACCAGCTGAACGATGGCGGCGACGTCGAGTGGTCCACCGAGTGCAGCATGATCCCCAGATCATCAGTGCGCTCGATCGGTTTCTGGCTATCGTCCGGATCGCCGAAATAGGCGCTGAACTCCCGGGTGCCCAGATAGGGCTGGGTGAAGCAGCTACCCCGGGTGACCCGGCGGCGGAACTGATCGCGGTAAGCCGCCTCCGTCTTCGTCGCGCCGGGTCGCAACACCACGTGCGCGTGGATCCGGTAGGCCACCTCGCGCAGGCACACCGCGTTGCGTTGCACTCGATGCGCCACCGTGTCGATCCGGCGCCGCCCGGACGCGGCGTCGGCCAGCGACGCCAGGTCAGTGGTCTCATTGCGACGCTGGGTGAACTGACGGATCTCCTTGAGCACCTCGATCGCCACCACGCGCCAGGCGAACTCCGGCTTCCAGAAGATCGCCTCCAGCACACCCACCGCCGCGGACGGCGTCATCACGGGGTAGGAGACCCGCTCGACCTTGAGCTCGGGCCGGGTGAACAGCGCACCGTCGCCCCATACCTGCACCACCACCGGTGGCGCGCCCCGCGACGTGGGCAGCATTTCCGATATCACCAGACGTTCTCCTCCCCGATTGCGGAATCATCGATTCCCAGCTGTTTGTGGTAGTCACCGCGCCATTCCCACAGCTGCCCGACCACTGGTTGGCACATCGCCCGGAATGCCGGGTTGGTTACGATCCGTTGTGGGATTGTGACGATGTAGGGACGCAGAGCGCGGAAGGTTTCCCGCTTCGGTCCCTCCGGTACCCGCAGGTCACGCAGCAAAGCCTCGACGTCGACGTCGTCCTGGGCCTCGTCCTGGTAGCCGGTGACCACGATGGGCACGGTGTCGTCGTCGATCATGCGGAACGCGAGCTTGGAGTCACGCTGGGAGGAGAACCCGACGTCGTGCAGCGGACCCTCGGCGACACTGAGGAAGTCCAGTTTCTTGCGTCGTTCCTGGATGGTTCTGCTGCGTTCACCCTGCTCGACGGTGATGGTGTGGTAGAGGTGCTGGTAGTAGTGATCCAGGGCGGTCACGTCGTCAGGGTCGGCGAGATTCGGGCCGAAGAACACCCGGGTCGAGCCGACCGCGGTGCGGTAGAACGTGGGTATCGGGGTGTCGGAGGCGTCGAACACGACGACCCGACCGAGCTCGTCCCGGTGGCCCTCGCGGTTGGCCCGCCCGGCAGCCTGCTGTAGCGACTCTGCCGGGGCCAGCGCCCGGAACACCACGGGGAAATCGACGTCCACCCCGGCCTCGATCAGTTGGGTGGACACCAGCAGCACCGGCTTGTCGTCGTCCAGCAGGGCGCGGACCTCGTCGAGCACCGCGCGTCGGTGCGCCGGGCACATCCGGGTAGACAGGTGACGCACCGTCACATCCGCCTGGTCCTTCAAGAGGCGGAACATCTGGCGCGCGTGGTCCACGGTGTTGACCACCACCAGGGCCTGCCGCTCGTCCGCGATCTTGTCGGCGACCTCGGCCAGGTCCGGCTGGGGGTCGATCCACCACTCGTAGCGCGCCCGGCGCAACTGCTGGAAGAGCTCGACCGGCTGGTCCACCAGGCTCTGCACCTTCAACGTGGACCACACCGACAAACTGTCGAATGCCGGCTGGGTGGCCGAGGTCAGCAGCACTGTGGTGCCGAAATGCTCGGTGAGCAGCTTGAGCGCGTCCAGGATCGGCACCAGCAGATCCACCGGCAGCGCCTGCACCTCGTCCAATACCAGCACCGCATTGGCCAGCCGGTGTAGCTTGCGGGACCTCGCGGGTTTGCGTCCGAATAACGAATCGAACAGTTGCACCGTGGTTGTCACGACGAACGGCGCGTCCCAGTTTTCCGCAGCCAATCGCACCCGGTCCCGGCCGCCGGCTTCGTCGAATTCGGCCTGCGAGTGGTGCTCCAGCACGGTCTGCGCCCCCAGCAGCCGGCGGTAAACCCCCGCGTTCTGCTCGGTGATCGTCAGAAACGGCACCGCCACGATCACCCGCGCCTTGTGGTGGCGCGCCGCGTGGTGCAGCGCGAACCCCGCCGCGGTGAGTGTCTTGCCCGACCCGGTCGGTGCCGGCAGCCGGTAGATCCCGCCCGGCCCCGACGCGGCGCGCACCGCGTCGTCGTACAGCCCGGTCCGCACGTCGTCGATGGGTGAACGCGGCCGTTCCGCGAGCATCGCGTGCCGCCGTTCCTCGAACCGGCGCACCAATTCCGCCATGTCCGCGGGCTGGGCGAGCACGGGTTTTTTCAGTCCCTGGAAATGCGCCGCGGTGTCCAGGTGATCCGCGTCGACCAACGCGGAGAAGACCAACCGGATCCCCATCTCCCACAGCAGCGGATCACGCCGCCAGTCCTCGGGTACGAGAACGGGACCGCCGATGACGCCCTGCGCCTCCGGTACCTGCGCGAGCAGCCGCGCCATCGTCTCGGCCTCGTCCGGCACCGGCTCGTTACGGACCGCGCGAAGCTGCCCGATGTCAGTCAGCCCGCCGTGGTGACCGAGGATTGTCATCGCAGCCTCACGGCCGGCCGCGACAAACAATCGGGCACCGAGCGTCTTGTGATCACACCCTACGGCCCGGTCGGTGCCCTCAACAGCGAGCAGCTTCTCCTGCCAAATACACGACGCTTTGCCGACGTCATGCAGCAGACCCGCCGCCGCAGCGAGATCACCAGCCCTGAACGGCTCGGCGAACTGTCTGGCCAGGGTCGAGGTAGCCCGCAAATGGTCGGCCAGGCCGTGTCGCTTACCGCTGACCTCCGACCGGCTGTGCGCCCACACAGGCAACCTCCTCCTCCGATGTGTCACCCCACGACCAGCGGCTTCCTCGGCACTCCCGGTTGTGACCGAGCAAAGCTGATGCTGCGGCAGCTACACTCGTCGCTGCCGCCGTTCTGCGGAGCGGTGAGGAAGTGAGCCCGGTGCTGAGTCCCCGCCGGACGAGGGGGTCCCGGGCTCGCACCATGTTTAGGGGCCACTTCTCAGAATTTGACCACGTAGATCAGGTCTGTGAGCTGATCAAGGTAGCGGATCTCACCTCGGCGCGCGGCGTCGGTTGCTAGGGCGGCTAAGTCTGCCAACCAGATCCTCAAGGAGAGGGAGTGGGGCTTTCATGTTGTGGGTGGATAAGCCAGCCCAGCGGTGACGGGCTGGCTTATCCACCTCGCTCGACACGAGGACGAACGAGAACCAATGACAGTTCTCCACATGCCACGGGTGCGCGCTAGCTTTGATACTCACCCAACCCTAAGTCGGGTGCCGTCAAGCCCCCAGACCATACTGAATGGCTCACGAGCGAGGTCGAGCTGGTTCAACGTGACAGCGCGACGAGGTGAGCCTCGGCAAGATTAAACTACGCGAAGCCGCAGTGTCCCCGTATCGCGCGCTGGGTGGCCTTGACGTCGCCGAGCAGGGCCAGCCCACGTCGTTCCGTGACGTGGGCTGGGCAATCAGCTAGGGGTTGTCTACCGTGAGTGACCGACGGTTCTGCGCAGGCAAGCACACAGACTGGCGGACGTTGCACACTCGGTCGTCCTCGGTGCGGACGCTGCGCCCGAATGTTGACCTCATCCGACCCATCTGCGACAGCAGGTAGCCGGCATAGATCCGGTCGCCCGCCGTCATAGCCAGGTCGAATTCGTTTCAGGCGAGGCGCCTCCAAGCGAACCTTGTCGGTCTGGCCTGGCATACTGCCTTCTGGACCAGATATCGCCCCCTGGACATCGCTGAGGACGTGCCATGGCCATGCC
>JBOHHD010000300.1:0-9414 GCA_050700515.1 Pseudonocardiaceae bacterium | reverse complement strand
GGTCTGCGGCCCCCTGGTCTGCATCCCCCTGGTCTGCATCCCCCTAGTCTGCATCCGGAGTGGGGATTCGCCGGGAGGTGGTCAGATGAACGGGCGGTTGGACGGCCGGGTGGCGGTGGTGACCGGTGGCGGCAGCGGCATCGGCCTGGCCTCCGCGCGCCGGCTCGCCGCCGACGGTGCCTCGGTGGTGATCGCCGACGTCGACCCCGGCTCCGGAACAGCTGCCGCCGAGGAAGTAGCGGGCCTGTTCGTCCGTACCGATGTGACCAGCGAGTCCGACGTGGATGCGCTGTTCACCGCGACGGTCGAGCGCTATGGCGCGGTGGACATCTCCTTCCACAACGCGGGCATCTCCCCACCCGAGGACGACTCGATCCTGACCACCGGCCTCGATGCCTGGCGGCGGGTCCAGGAGGTCAACCTCACCTCGGTGTACCTGTGCTGCCGGGCCGTGCTGCCGCACATGCAGCGCCGGGGTCGCGGCTCGATCATCAACACCGCCTCGTTCGTGGCGGTGATGGGATCGGCCACCTCGCAGATCTCCTACACCGCGTCCAAGGGCGGGGTCGTCGCGCTGTCCCGGGAACTGGGCGTGCAGTTCGCCCGCGAGGGTATTCGGGTCAACGCACTGTGTCCGGGACCGGTCAACACCCCGCTGCTGCGCGAGCTCTTCGCCGCCGACCCGCAGCGCGCACAGCGCCGGCTGGTGCACGTCCCGATGGGCCGATTCGCCGAGCCGGAGGAAATCGCCGGTGCGGTCGCCTTCCTCGCCAGTGACGACGCCGCCTTCATCACCGCATCGACGTTCCTGGTGGACGGTGGTATTTCCGGGGCATACGTCACACCCTTGTGATGCTCTCCCCGGCGACCTCCTCCCCGCGTACGGTGGGGTGGCGATGACCGTGCGTGGGACGCCGCTGTACTACTGGGATTACCTGCAGTTGGATCAACTGTTGGGCTCTCAGCGGCTGTCCAGTGCCCGCCGCGGCGAACCCGCGCACGACGAGCTGCTGTTCATCATCGTCCATCAGGCATTCGAGCTGTGGTTCAAGCAGATCCTGTTCGAGCTCGACGCTGTGCTCGAAGTGATGGCAGCCGTCACCGTCCCGGAGAAGGAGATGGGCCAGGTGGTCGCCCGCCTGGGTCGCATCACGGCCATCCAGCGGCTGCTGCTCGACCAGATCGACGTGCTGGAGACGATGACGCCGCTGGACTTCCTGGATTTCCGCGACGAGCTCGTCCCCGCCTCGGGATTCCAGAGCGTGCAGTTCCGTCTGATCGAGAACCGGTTGGGCCTGCGGCCCGCCCACCGATTGAAGATCAGTGGATCGCCATACCTGCGCGTACTCAGCGACGAGCACGCCCGCCGGCTGGAGACGTCGCAGCAGCAGCCCTCGCTCCTGGACCACGTCGAGCGGTGGCTGCGGCGCACCCCCTTCCTGCACTTGGGTGGCTACGACTTCTGGAGCTCCTACCAGCAGGCGGTCGAGGAGATGCTCGCCAGGGAGCGCCACGCCATCGAGAGCCACCCCGACCTCGACGACCAGGACCGATCCGAGCAGCTCAGCACGCTCAAGCAAACGGTGGCGAACTTCGCCGCCGTCTTCGATCACCACCGTTACGCCGAGCTGGTTGCTCAAGGCAAGCGACAGCTGTCCCATCAGGCGTTCCTCGCGGCGCTGCTCATCAACCTCTACCGCGATGAGCCCATCTTCCAGCTGCCGTTCCGCCTGCTCACCGCGTTGATGGACATCGACGAGGGATTCACCGCCTGGCGCTACCGGCATGCCCTGCTCGCGCACCGCATGATCGGGGGCCGGATCGGTACGGGCGGCACGGCAGGCCATGCATATCTGGAGGCCGCCGCACGCAAGCATCGGGTGTTCCGCGACCTGTTCGACCTGCCGACGTTCTTCATCCCACGCTCCCACCTGCCCACGCTGCCCCCGGAGATCGCCGAGCAGATGAACTTCCGCTATCGAGGGCAACGATGAGCTACCGGTCCCACTTCGCCCGCTTCCTCACTCAGGACCCGGAGCGGTTGCACGTCGCCGCGCACAGCCACCATCCCTGGCCGGACGTGACATTCGAAGCGCAGCAGCGCGCCTGGCGCGACGCCGCCACACTCCAGGACGACAAGTGGACACTGCTGCTGGGCGAGGTCATGCCCGAAGCAGGCAGGCACGTCGCCCGTCAACTGAGCCTGCCCGACCCCGGGACCGTCACATTCGCCCCGAGCACTCACGAGCTGGTGCTCCGGCTGCTGTCGTGCCTGCCGACGCCGACCCGCATCCTGACCACGGACAGCGAATTCCACAGCTTCGGCCGCCAGTTGCGCCGGCTGGAGGAGGCGGGGCTCGCGATCGTCGAGCGCGTGGCGACCGAGCCGTACCCCACCTTGGCCCAGCGGCTGCGCCACGCGGCGGCCCGCGGTGGCCATGACCTGGTGTTCTTCAGTCAGGTGCACTTCAATTCCGGGTTCGTCATCACCGACCTGGAGGCGATCGTCACCGCCGTGCCCGCTGACGAGACGTTCGTGGTCGTCGACGGCTACCACGGGTTCATGGCACTGCCGACCGACCTCGCCCCGATCGCAGACCGGACCTTCTACCTGGCCGGTGGCTACAAATATGCGATGTCCGGCGAGGGCGTCTGCTTTATGCACTGTCCGTCCGGCTACGGCCAGCGTCCGGTGAACACCGGCTGGTTCGCCGGCTTCGGTGAGCTCGCCGAGCCACCCCGGCCCGGCCAGGTGAGCTACCCGCGCAACGCCACCCGGTTCCTGGGGGCGACGTTCGACGCGACGGGGTTGTACCGCTTCAACGCGGTGCAGCGGCTGCTCGGCGAGCTGGGCCTGTCCGTGTCCGCCATCCACGCCCACGTCCGCCGGCTGCAGGCGTACTTCCTCGACCGGCTCGATGCGCTAAAGGTGCCCGGGCTCGGCAGCGCCGCGCTCGTGCCGCCCACCGAGGTCGGCGAACGGGGGCATTTCCTGACCTTCCGCCTTCCCGACGCGGACGCGGTCGCCGGCCGGTTGCGCGCCCGCAAGGTGATCACCGACTACCGCGACGACCGGCTGAGAGTCGGCTTCGGCATCTATCACGACGAAGGCGATGTCGACACCCTCTGCCACCGCCTCGCCGGTATCCGCGATGGGTGATCCCGGCAGGAACGACTACTCCGGAACACTGCTGCATCTCTGCACTCCAACCACCTGGCGGATGGCGCTGGCCGCTGACGCGGTGGCGACGCCGTCACTGTTCGCCGACGGTTTCGTGCACCTGTCGACGCCGGCTCAGGTCGAGTTGCCCGCCAATACGCTGTTCGCCGGACGTACCGACCTCGTCGCGCTGGTCATCGACCCGGCGAGGCTGCCGGGTGAGCTGCGCTTCGAGCCCGCGCGCGGCGATGCCCCGCCCGGCATGTGCTTCCCGCATCACTACGGGCCGGTGCCGACCAACGCCGTCGTGGCGGTCATGCCATACCAGCCAGGCCCCGACGGGCGCTTCACCACGCCGACCGGCCTGCCCGCGCCCCAGGACGTTGCGGCGCGGGTGCGGCTGTTCGACCGGGCGCTGGCGCAGCGGCGCGCCGCAGCCGTGGTGCCGGTGGACGGTGGCGTCGCGGTACTCGATCCACGATTTCCGGCGTCCTACGAGCACAACACCGTGTGGTTCGACCGGCCGGGTAACGCCGCCACGGTGGCGACCGAGGCCGCGCGGGTACTCGGCGTCGCCAACCTCACCCATCGGCGGGTCGTGTTCGATGGCCCTGCCCCGGCAGGGGAGCTCGCCGGTCGAGGATGGCGGATTCAGGAGCTGCGCCTGATGGTGTGGGACGGCAGGGCGGTGACGCAGCGTCCCAAAGACGTGGTCGCAGTCACCCACGAAGTCGTCAGTCGGCTCTGGGAACGATCCTGGCGGCGGGACCTGCCCGACGTCGACGAGGAAACGGTGTGCCAACTCGTCAGCCGCGAACCGCTTGCCGACACGGTGTTGCGCCTCGTCGATCTCGCTGTGCTCGACGATAGCGGCGACCCGATCGCGTCGGCGCAAGTACGAATCGACGGCGCCACGGCCGCGATCGAGGCCGTGCTGACCGAACCGGCGCATCGGCGGACCGGCCTCGCGCGGAATCTGGTGCTCGACGCTGTGGCACGGGCCCAAGCGGCCGGCTGCGATGTCGTCTTCCTCTCCGCCGCGGCCGATGACTGGCCCGGTGGCTGGTATGCCCGCCTGGGGTTCATCGAAGTCAGCACTCGCTTCGAGGCAACCATCGATTGACCGACTTCAGGTAGACGGGGTGCACCTCGCCGATGCGGTTCAGTCCGCGCCGTCCACGTCGTACACGTCGGCTGCGGCGCTGCTCATCAGCCGCTGCGCCATCTCCTGCTTCAACACGGTCAGCCGCTTCTCCTCCACCGCGCTACGTTGCTTGCTCGCCAGCGCGATGAACTCCTCCCCCACATATCCTTGCCTCAGCACGGCCGTCACACTGCGTCCTTGGTAACTCAGCCGGAAGACGAAACGCTCCCCCGTGCGGCCGCGATCGGGGCGCGCCAGCGCGTCATCGATGACATACCGATTTTCGGTCACGGCCCGGGTGACCATCTCGAACCCATCACGGGCACCCGGGCCGGCGAAAGCCGTGTGCACCCCGATCTCGCGTCGCTCCGGCAGACCACCCAGCTCCAGCAGGGGCAACACCCGCTCCATCACCTTGAAGGCGTGCGCCACCCCTCCGGGGGAACCGGGCCCGTGGTACTGCATCAGATCGTCGAACGTATAGGCCAGAACGCATCCCTGATCCACAACCTCGATCATGTTGCTCACCTAGGACTCCTTGGATGTTCGGCCCGCTTACCGTGGTTCGGCGACATCAGAGGTCCAGCTCGGCGCGGAGTGCGGCGGCGAGCCCGTCGAGCGTGGCCACGGAGAGCATGACTACCGGACCAACCTGTCACGATACAGGGGGTGTCTCCAGGTTGTTGGCAAGCTGCGGCTTGGATCGCGCCGGTTTCTTCGATCTTGCCCTGCTCGGAGTGCAGATCCACGCCGGACAGCCCGGCTACGCCTCACGCCTGGACCGCGACGGCGACGGCGTCGCCTGTGAATGAGATAACCACCTGACCGCACCGACGATCACTGCGGCCCCTGGGAACAATCACGCCGGGGGCCACCACAGCACCTCGGCAACGAAGATTGTCTCCTGCCAAGTGCTGGAGGTGCAGCGCCTCGACACCGATTGCTGCTGTGTGGCTCATTCTCGATGGGTGGCGAGGTCGACGGCGTAGCGTGGGCTGCCGGCCGGGGTGTGGGTCGGGTAGCGGGTTGCCGTGGTGGTCGAGGATGGTCCAGCTGCCGAGGGTGATGACGGGGATGGTGCCGCGTCGCTTGGCCAGGGCGATCTGGAACAGGTATGTCAGGATGTGGAAGAAGTCGTACTCGGCGAATCCCGGGAAATCGTTGCGGTCGATGTGAGCGTGGGCGAGGTCGACCCGGCGCTGGGTGAGGTGGGTGTTGATTCCCGTGAGGGCAGGCTGTCAGCTGGTGCGCTGGGTGGGAAAGCCGCGCTGATCATCTCCGCGTCTTCAGGAGAGATCTGAATGGTGATGGCCACCAGGTTCTCGTCGAGGTGAGCGGTGGAACTGGTTCCCGGAATGGGCAGCATCACCGGCGAGTGCTGGAGCAGCCAGGCCAGGGCGAGCTGGGCTGAGGTTGCTCGATAGTTTGTGGCGAGTTCGGCGAGCGTGTTATTTTCCTGGAGGAGGCGGCCGGAACCTAGCGGGGCATAGGGAACGAATGCGGTCTGCGTGGTTTCACAATGCCGGAGGACGTTTTCGAAGATCCGCTTATCGAGATTGTACTTGTTCTGAACGGCGGCAACAGCAACGAGCTCGCCGGCCTGGCGGATCTGCTCAATGCCGACCTGGGACAGTCCGAGGTGGCGGAGTTTTCCTTCCCTCTGCAGATCGGCCAGCACACCGAGCTGATCTTCCAAGGGGATCTGGGGATCGATCCGATGCAGGTAATACAAGTCGATGCGATCGAGCGCGAGCCGTCGCAAGCTCATCTCGACGCACTGCCGGAGGTACTCGGGACGGCCAACGGGTGCCCATCGGTTCGGGCCCTGCCTGGTGAATCCTCCCTTGGTCGCGATCACCAGGTCGGCCGGGTAGGGGTGCAGAGCTTTCCGGATCAGATGCTCGACGGTCTCCGGACCATAGGCGTCAGCGGTATCGAGGTGATTCACGCCGGAATCGACAGCTCGCCGCAGCACCCGTTGGGCTTCGTCGGGATCGGTCGGGTAGTCCCAGTGGCCAGGCCCGGTGAGCTGCATACAGCCGTAGCCGAGCCGGCGTACTGGCAGGTCGCCGCCGAGGTGAAAATCGCCACCCGGTGACGTTGGCGGGCGCTGAGTGGTGGTCATGGTGCGAACTCCTCAGACTACGAATCATCGGGACGAGAAAAATTCCCGTCCGCACTGGAGATTTACCTTTTGCGCTCACCATAGGGCTGGTTTTTGTTCTGATTCGGGTGCTCCGGGCAGGCTGGGGGGAACCGCGGCATCGGTCAGGGTTTCCCAGGTGTCGTAGTGCTCGGCCATCTGCAGCAGGAGAAGGGCGGTGGCGTAGGCGTCGAAGCTGGCGCGGTGGCGCTGGGCCGGCGCGGTGGTCACATCAAGGCCGGTGTAGTGGATGAGGGCATCGAGGTTGTGCTGGGGCGAGTCGGTGTAGGTGGCTCGGGCCAAGCGGAGAGTGTCGATGACTCCGACGGGTTGCCAACCGGGGAGATGTCGACGCAGAACCCGATATTCGACGCTGGCGTTATGGGCGCAGATCCATCCGCCGTGCAGTGTAGCCCGCACGTCATCCCGGACGTTCTTCCAGGAAGGACAGGCGACCAGATCATCGTTGGTGAGCTGGTGGACCCGGGTGGCGAAAGCCGTGACCGGGGTGGGCGGACGAATGAGCCAGGTCCCGGCGGCACTGGTGTCCAGGGCTCCGGCCCGCACCGGCAGGACGGCGACGTCCACCAGATCCGGCGGTGTCGCCCCGTTACCTTCGACATCGACGACAAGCAACCGGGGCCAGTTCTCCTGGTTCACTGGTGAATGTTCTCCTTCGTCGGCCAGCCGAACCGAGCGCGCGGGCTTCTTCGGTGACCATGGCCAGGTCGGGGGCCTTCCACACCGAGGCGCAGCGGCCGAGTTGGGTCTTAGGGCAAATGTCGCAAAGCTCTTTGATTCCGTAGTGGCCGTTGTAGTCGGCTTCACCGTGTGCGTACGCCACCGCGCAGAAAGTTTTCCGGAACAGCGCACCCCAAAGCGCCTCGCGCTGCGCAGGGTTATGGAAGAAGTCCAGGATGCGCTTCTCGACCTGCTCGGGGAGGATCTTACGACGGGCGGAGTCCTCCCTGTTGGGGGACTGGGAGGGATGTGGTGAAGGCCCGGTTGATGCGGTGGTCGCGGTGGGGTACGTATCCCGGGGTGGGGGTGTAGCCGGTGGAGGTGAACAAAGCGATTGCGGCTTCGTTTCGTGCCCCGGTCTCCAGGAGGAGGTAGGTGGAGCCGATGGTGGGGGCGTGGTGTTCCAAGGTGGTCAGAATCCGTCGGCCGTGGCCTTGGCCCCGGTGTTCGGGACGGACGTACAGCCGTTTGATTTCCCCGGTGGTGGGGTCATGGATTCGGTATCCACCGCACCCAGCGGGTTGGTTGTCGAGGAAAAGCAACAAGAAGAGCCCATGGGGTGGGGCGTAGTCGCCGGGGTTGTCCTGGGGCGGGTCGGCTCGGTCGTAGCGCAGCATCGGTCCGCGTCGGCGGGCCAGCGCGCTGGCGTGTTCCGTCAGGCGCAGGGCCTGCTGCGGGTGGCCGCTGTGGGCGGTGATGTAGGCCAGCATGCCGAGCTCCCGCTCGGCTCGCTCCACTCCGCACTAGAATAATTATCTGTCGCTACGACCATTTGAGCCCAAGCGATCTCTCGCCACCGACTTGTTTGGTGAGGTCACCGCAGTTCACTGGGTTGGTAGGGAATGGGTGGGGTTGTCGAGCCACATCACTTGGTCGTGGGGGGTGATCGTGACGCCGAATCGAGTATGTTCCGGTTTGTCTGCGTCGCGCCACCAGCGGTAGGCGGATTCGACTTCATCCCACAATCGGCGTGGTCCGCGCTGATGAACTTGATGGGAGCCGGCGCCGATCTCGACGACCACGCGGGCCAGTGACTGCCCATCGGATAACCACACCAGGTGTTGTCCGTCCTCGGTATCTTCGTCGAGGTGCACGCGGCAGTCCGGCATGTGCAGTCCGATCGCGAATGAGCCGTCGAAACTGGCCACGGCCTGACCGATCTCTGGTGAGCTCAACGTCGTCTTACGGGAATCGGCGTCGTCGAGGTTTTCGTTATCCACCCAGGTGGGGCCACGTTGGGTTCGCAGCCGCATGAAGGCCAGATTCCCGCCGAACCGCCCTGTCGCGGTGTTGTGGTCAGTGACTCGGAGCCGGAGTTGGGTGCCGTTGTGATACGAGGTTCCCCAGGGCGTCACGATCAGCCCGCCCGGCCGGGTCTGCCTCACCCAGGTGCCCGGAACAGTCCCGCGTACGGCCGCGGTGGAGATAATCCGGTCATACGGCGCGCCTGGTGGGTAGCCCGCTACTCCGTCTGCGGTGATCACTGACGCGCGATAGCCGCCGCGCTGCAGCGCGGTCCGCGCTGCGAGGGCCAGTTCGGCGTCGATCTCCACGCTGACCACCCGGCCTGTCTGGCCTACCCGTTTGCTCAGCAGTGCCGCGTTCCATCCGGTGCCGGTCCCGATCTCCAGCACGGCGTGGCCTGGGTGGACATCGAGAGCACGCAGCATGTTGGCGACGATTGAGGGCTTGCTGGCTGAGCTGGACGGGCTACGGCCCAGCGATCCAGGCACAGTGCCGCCGTCATCGACCTGGGTCACGATCGCGTCGTCGGCCGTGACAAGTTCCTCCCAGCGCCGGAGATTCTGCGACCTGCACACTGCGACGTATCCATCCGCCTGCTCATTCTCGACCCAGATCGTTTCCGGAATGAACGGCTTGCGGGGAACCTCACCCAAGGCCTGCCGCCACTCGAATTCGGCCACCATGGCACTCTACTTCTTTGTGGGGTCATTCTTGGGTGGATCTTCTTTGCCGTGCTTTCCCGTGCCGTCGTCCTTCGGTCTCTGCCATTTCGAGGGGTCGGGATCCTTGCGGCTCCCGTCCTTGTCGTCGTCGTGCTTGCCCACCGCGAACCTCCCCTACATCCGGATGATGTTATTTTCTGTCGGTCTGGTGGTAAGCCGTCTTGGTGGATAGGCCGATGATGCGCTTGGCTGTTTCGCTTTTTGTGGGTCGGTTTCAGGTGGTGCCTGACTCCAGTTGTGGTGGGGTGGGGGCGGGGTG
>JBOHHD010000299.1:0-2336 GCA_050700515.1 Pseudonocardiaceae bacterium | reverse complement strand
CATCAGCCGGTGCCGCAACGGCGCACGAGACTCGTCCGAAGATAACCAGGGCTGAGCACTCCCGCGCGGATGAGTTGCGCAAGACCGAGCGCAGCCGGTAGTTATCCGGCTTCGAACTCAACGGACGACCCCGACAAACACTCGACTGGCTCAAACCCTCCGAAAAACTCAACACTATACTATTAGAGGCAGCTGACGCATCCACCGCTTGAAACCGCCCAAGGTCTTGCAACAGATGGTCGTTCTGCAACCGCTCGGAACCGGGCAGATGGAACGGCGAGCCACTCAACTGCTTCCACTCAGCGATGAGACGGGGCGCCCCGACCTTTTCTACATGAATCTCGTCGATCTTACGGAGCAACTTCTCAAACATCGCCGGGATCTGTTGCTGGGCGCGCACGGCGCCGTCCAGCGCGACCCGGACCGCCAGAATCCCGCTCTGCCGGGCCATCTCAACGAGCTTCTCGAGGTATGAGGTCTTGCCACGGCCGTTGACGCCAGCAACGTAGAGATGGGCGGGCTCAGCGTTGCGGAGCGCGGTGAGAGCGCGGGTGAAGCGCCTGAGCTGATCATCCCGGCCGACGAAATACTTGCCGGCCGCGCCTTCGTGGAAGGGGTTCACCGATTCTAAGGCTTCGGACAACTTACTGCCTCTCAAGGGATGCACGGTGTCGAGCCCACCCCGATCGACACAGTCCGATCGGCACAGTCCCGTACGAGGACCATCGCATTGATGCGCGCCAGTATTACCACCATCGCAGCAGTCAGCCAGAACGTGGTCCCAAGTCAATAAGCTGGTATCAGCAGAGACGAACCACGAACGCCCGCGCAGCGGGACACAATTCTAGGCGGGGCACCGCCCAACCTCAGCCTCGCTACACCCGTGTTGCGGCAAGCTGACGGGCGGTCCGGGCGAGCTCCTTGGTGTCGCTGCCAGACCGGGCCTCCAGCGCAGCGGCCAGTGGTACGAGCCGTTGTCGCCGCGCGGCGACGGAATAGAGGGTACTCGCCGCGTCGATGGCCTGCCGGGCCAGGGCCAGCCCGCGAGAGTCCCCAGTCCGTACGTGCAGTTCGGCGAGGGTAAGTTCGGCCATCGTTCGGCTCCGGCGGTGGCTCTCGCCGTAGGTACGCACCGCTGATGCGGCGAACTGTTCCGCCGTGTCGAACTGGCGCAGATCAATCTGAATCCACGCGGTTGTGAGGTCCGCACCCGCCCGCTCGAACGCATCACGGGGCGCCCATCCTTCGTACGCCTCGGCGAGATACCGCTGGGTCTCATTACGGTCACCCATAAGGGCATAGGCGGTCGCGGAATCCCGCTTCAACCACGCGGTGAGGATGGGTACACGGGGATCGTCACCGCGCAGAATCGCGGGCTTCGACTTGCCGGGCTGGAACCGCCACCCCTTGAGCGGAAATTCCCCGAGCTGGAAGCACTTGAGCGCATCATCAGGATGCCCACTACGCACCAGCGTCACCCCGGCGTGGCAAGCCGCGTTGGCGATCCCGAAGGCATCCCCAAACTCATCGGCTACCCCCAGGGCACGGGTAAAATGACCCGTCCCATCTACCCCGGAATCATAACACGACCAACCCACCTCGGTATACAGCTCCGCGAGCGCACAACCCAGCCGCGCTTTGACCGCTTCGGAGGCGGGCACATCCAGCCACTGCGCATAGTGCTTGACTGCGGCACCGAACAGCTCAGGTTGTCCGCCGAACTGGCGTGTCAGGCTGCGCAGCCGCTCGGTGACCGCCTCCACGGCATACACATGCGACATGCTCAGCCGCGACGGCAGCGACTCGCCGACGGGCAGATCCAGCTCGGCCAACTCGCCCATGCCCTGCAGCACCTGACCGAGTGCCGCCATCGAAGTGGCGGCGATGAGGGCACGACGACGCACGTCCTCACCCTCCCTCTGCGGGGATCAGTGACCTTCCCAGCGTAGTGGCCTTCAGGACCCCACCAGGAAAGCCCCATCAACTCCCGGGGAATGGCGAAGCCCTCCGCGATGCGCACCAGAACCTGATGGCTCTCCACCCGACGGCGGCCCGCGACGATATCGCTCACCTCCGACTGGGACTGCCCGGTGCGCGTCGCGATCTGCCGCTGGCTGATCCCAGCGTCGGCCCCCAAAACCCGGTACAGGACGCCGATGTCCAGCGCGGCCAAAACCTGACGTACGTCCTCGCGCTCGAACAACAAGGGGTCGATAGACGGAGTATTGCTTGCTCGCCCGCTGACCTTGTCGGCGTGCTCGTCGCTCGTGGTCGAATCACCGCTTCCCCTCGGCGCGTGTGGTTGGACGCACAGTAGCGGGTGCTCTCGGCAGCAA
>JBOHHD010000298.1:0-8564 GCA_050700515.1 Pseudonocardiaceae bacterium | reverse complement strand
GTGCATGAACGCAGGACACACCGTGCATGAACGCAGGACACACCGTGCATGAGCGCAGGACACGCGGGGTTGGGGGGTTAGGGGGGTGGGAGGTTTATCAGGGTGGCGAGGGTGGTGCGGTGGTGGTCGGGGGTGCCCAGGGCGATTTGGGAGGTTTTGGCGCGGGTCAGGTAGAGGTGCAGGGGGTGTTCCCAGGTCATGCCGATGCCGCCGTGCAGTTGGAGACATTCCTCGGCGGCGTGCACCGCGACGTCCGAGCAGTGCGCTCCGGCGACCGCGACGAGCAGGGCGGTGTCCTCGGCGCCGGTGGCCAGCCCGTCGGCCGCGGCGCGGGCCACCGCTCGGGCGCTGGTGGTCTGCGCCCACATGTCGGCCATCCGGTGCTTGAGCGCCTGGAAGGAACCGATGGGCCGGCCGAATTGGTAGCGGGTACGGGCATAGTCCACCGTGGAATCCAGGCACCACTGCGCCAGCCCGGCCTGTTCGGAGGCGAGCAGGCCGGCCCCGGTGCGCAGCGCGGCGTGCAGCGCCGCCACCGCCTGCCTCCCGGCCGCGACCCGTCGGCCCGCTGCGCCGTCCAGGGTGAGGTCGGCGATCCGCCTGGTCAGGTCCAGCGGGATCACCGGGTCGCGCCGCGCGCCGTCCGTCGGCAGGTCGACCGCGTAGATCGCCGGAGAATCGCCGTCGTGTGCCGGTACCAGCACCACGTCGGCGACATCGAGATCGACCACGCTGGTCACCCGGCCGTGCAGCGCGCCGGACCGGGCCTGCACCCCTGCCGGGAAAGCGGCATCCGGGGCGGTGGACAGCGGGATCGCCAGCGTCGCGGTCCGTTCGCCCGTGGCGAGCGCTCCCAGCAGCGCGCCGACCTCGCCAGTGGATGGGGTATCGGGCAGCGCAGTGGGCCGGGCACAGGCCAGCAGGGTGGTGGTGGCCAGCACGGCGCTGCCCAGAAAGGGCACCGGGGCCACCGAGCGACCCAATTCCTCGGCCACCACGGCCGTTTCGCGGGCCCCCGCCCCGGCTCCGCCGAGCTCCTCGGGAACCAGGAGTCCGGCCAACCCCAACTGGGTGGCCATGGTCTGCCACAGCGCCAGGTCATAGGGCTCGGCGGACTCGCACCGGGCCAGCACGGCCGAGGGTCCGCCGCGGTCGGTGAGCAGCTTGCGGACGCTGGCCCGCAGGTCGTCCTCAACGTCGCTGTAGAGCAGGTTGCGCTGGGCTGTGGAGGGCTGGGTCGTCGACTGGCTCACCGGGGCAGCTCTTTCCATGGCAAGTGCTTGTCGGTCCGGGATTCGGGGGGTAACCCGAGCACCCGCTCGGCGATGATGTTGCGAAGTACCTCCGAGGTACCGCCCTCGATGGAGTTGCCCTTGGTTCGCAGGTAGCGGTATCCCGGGCCGCGGCCCTGGATGTCGCCCTCGGCGGGGCGTCGCGCCGTCCAGTCGTCGTAGCGCAGGGCCTGCTCGCCGAGCAGTTCCATCTCCAGCCCGGCGGCGGCCTGGTTCAGCGTGGCGAAGGCCAGTTTGGAGGCCGAACCCTCCGGCCCGGGATTGCCGACCGCGAGTTGCTGGCGGGCCCGTTCCGCGGTGAGCCGGGCTCCTTCGGCGGCCACCCACAGCCGGAGCAACCGGTCGTGCAGGCCCGGCCTGCGCAGTTCCGGGTGCGCTCGCCAGGTCTGGGCGACCAGGCCGACGACGCCGGACTCCCGGGCAGTGGCCTCGCCGCCGATGGCCACCCGCTCGTTCATCAGGGTGGTGAGCGCGACCCGCCAGCCGTCCCCCACCTCGCCGATGCGGTCGGAGTCCGGGATCCGGGCGCCGGTCAGGAAGACCTCGTTGAACTCGGCCTCACCGGTGATCTGTCGCAGCGGGCGCACCTGCACGCCGGGTTGCTGCATATCGAGCACGAAATAGGTCAAGCCGCTGTGCTTGGGTACGTCGGGGTCGGTGCGGGCGACCAGCAGGGCCCAGCGGGCCCGGTGCGCCATGGACGTCCAGACCTTCTGCCCGTCGACCACCCAGCCCTCCCCGTCCCGGACCGCGCGGGTGGACACCGCCGCGAGGTCCGATCCCGCGCCGGGTTCGCTGAACAGCTGGCACCAGATCTCCTCCCCGGTCCACAGCGGTCGCAGGAAACGCTGTTGCTGCTCGGGCGTGCCGAACCGCAGGATCGTCGGGCCCGCCATCCCGATGCCGATGACGTTGCGATGCGGGTCGTCCTCCGGCGCACCCGCCGCGTCCAGCTCGGCGTCCACCACTTCCTGAAGTGCGCGCGGCACGCCCTGCCCACCCAGCCCGAGGGGGTAGTGCACCCAGGCCAGACCGGCGTCGAAGCGGGCTCGGAGGAAGTCCAGCGGGGTGGTGTCAGCCGGATCGTGCGCCGTCGTCAGGTCGGCGACCCAACGACGTAGATCGTCTGCCGTCACGGTGGCCGTCATCAGCTCCTCCTCGTGGTCTTCTCAACCGCGGTGTCAGCGTAAGCAGGTGCTCCCCGCGGCGGGGGGTTTTCGCGAGCTATGTCGATCCGCCGAAGTGTCAGGGTCATGGTTGATACTGCGGGTCGGCCGAAGGTGCTCTGATGAAGCGGTGGTGACATGGCAAAACGGAACGGGAGTCGGGATCGGCGGGCGGCGAAGGCCCAGCGGCGGGCACGTCGTCGGGCCTTCCTGGGACCGGGGGCGACCGGATCGGGAACCGCTGCCGCCGGTCCGTGGGGCGGGCACTCCGGTGAGCCGCCGTACTCCCCGGAGATGATCTCCACCGGGTTGGTCAGCGCGGCGCAGGGACAGTGGGCGGGTGATTCCGAGGTCGGCTCGCGGGTTGCCCGCAAGTGGGGTGAACGATTCGCCGATCAGCCGGACATGCTCGACGCGGCGGTCCGCCGCGCCGTCACACCGTTGATCGGGGCGATCTGGTCGAATGGGTGGTCGCCTGAAGACATATACCAGATCGCCAGGCGGCGGCTGGACTCCTCGGGAGTCGGTTACACCGTCGACGCGATCGCCGAGGAGACCCGCCGGTATCCGGCGGCTGGGCTGCACGAGCGCTGGCGCGACCAGCTGCGTCAGGTCGGGGCGACCGTGTGGTGGGAGTCCGGTGAGGGTCATCTCGGGCAATGGGCCCGGCGCCACGGCCGAAATGTCCCGGACGCGCTGGCGACCGTGATCGACGTGCTGGCGCTGCTGATGTCGCTGCCCAAGGTGCCGACGATCGTGCCACCACCCGGATCCGCGTCCACCTCCCGGCCGCGCCGGGGCGTCGATCAGAAGGTGCTGGCCCGGGTGCGGGGACTGCTGGCGAAGGCGGAGTCGACCACCTTTCCCGAGGAGGCCGAGGCGCTGTCGGCCAAGGCCCAGGAGCTGATGAGTCGCTACTGCCTGGAGCGCATCGTCGTGGAGGCCGAGCCGGGTGCCGCTCCGCCGCCCGCCGCCGCCCGCAGGCTGTGGTTGGACAGTCCCTACGTGGCCGCCAAGGCACTGCTGGTCGACGCGGTGGCCGCGGCGAACCGGTGCCGGACGGTGTTGTCGGAGAAGCTCGGATTCACCACCGTGCTCGGCGACGAGGTCGACGTGGAGGTCGTCGAGCTGCTCACCACCTCGCTGCTGGTGCAGGCGACCAGGGCGATGGTGTCCGCGGGCAGCCAGATCACTCGGACCGGCCAGTCCCGGACCCGCTCGTTCCGCCAGTCGTTCCTGATCTCCTACGCGACCCGGATCCGCGAACGGCTGACCGCCGCGCGGGATTCCGGCGCCGCCGCGGTATCCGACCCGACGCGGCTGTTGCCCGTGCTGGCCGCCCGCCAACGCGTGGTGGACGAGCTGGCCGCATCGATGTTCCCCGGCTCGGTGTCCCGCTCGTTCAGTATCGGCAACGCCGCGGGCTGGCACGCCGGGCGGGTCGCCGCCGACCTCGCCGTGCTGGACACCGGCCCCGCGGTGACCACGGGAGACAATTGATGACCTTCTAGGTGTCGTAACCCACGCCCGTAGACGAACTCATCGCCGCGTTATCGCGTTTCGGTCGTCACCGTTGGCGAGCTGAGACCGGGCGTGGTGTCCGCTCCGGACCCCGCGATCGGCGCCACCAGACTCCGTACGCTGATCGCCGCGCTGGAGGCCGAGCCACTCGTGGTGGACGAGGCGGTAGCGGATACCTGGGCCGAGCTGCGGGCCGCGCTCCGGACCGTGGGCCGGAAGATGCCACGCAACGACTCGTGGATCGCGGCGACCGCGATCGCGCATGGGCTGCCGATCGCTACCCAGGACGACGATTACGACAATGTGCCCAGTCTGGAGGTCATCAAGCTGTAACGTGACGCCGCCGGGTGACCAACGACAACGCGGGAGTGAGGTGGAGCATGGCGAGCCCGGGTTTTGTAGCCATCGCTGACGGCATCCGTGCTGCGGCGGACCAAGCCGCTGCGGTCGGTGCGGGCGCGCGGGGACTCGGGCTCGGCGCGGTGGTCACCACAATCAGCGGGGCACTGGGCGGGATGCGCTCGGCGAGTGCGGCGAGTGAGCTGTCGACCGCGTGGGACACCGCGATCTCGACCTGGAGCGCGGATGTGGCGGCCCACGCCCAGCGCCTCACCGACAGCGCCACCACCTACCAGGCCAGCGACGCCGAGGCCGGGGACCGCTTCCACCGCACCGGCTCGGCGGTCTGATCCATGGTCAGCATCGGGGACATCCGGACCTGGCGGCCCGCCGATTTGGACCACGCCTTCGACGACCTGAGCGCCCGGCGCGACACGCTGATCGGGCTCGATGATGAGCTGGCTGCGGCCAGGGCGCCGGGCGGCTGGATCGGCGCCGCCGCCGACGCCGCGACCGCTGCGCACGACGGGCTGTCGGAACGGGCCCGCCGGATCGTTGCCGGGATTTCGGCGGTCCGCCGCGCCACCGGCGAGACCGCCGATGCGGTGCTGTCCATCCAGCGCGCGCTCGGCGAGGCGGAGGATCTGGCCCGCGCGTACGGGTTCGCGGTCTCCGACAGCGGCACGGTGACCGACGTGAATCCCCCCGCCGTCGCGGACCCGGCCCAGGCTCGAGACGTCGCGCGGGAACGGGCGCGGGTGCAGGCCGAGGTCGTCGACCGGCTGGAGCAGCTGCTGCGCCGGGCGGATGACGTCGACGCCGATTTCGCGGCGATCCTGCGCCGGGCGGCCCACGGCGAGATCGACGACGGCACCGGCTCCGCCCTGGCGCAGGCAGCGGCGACCGGCGAGGGCAGCGGCGGCCTCTCCGCCCTCGGCCCACCGGAGAACGGCACCCCGGGGGACAACGCCGGGTGGTGGGCCTCGCTGTCCGACCAGGAGCGCCGCGCGTTGATCGACTCCGACCCCGGGGCGCTCGGCAACCTCGACGGGTTGCCCGCCGCGGTGCGCGACGAAGCCAACCGGGCCAGGATCGACGCGGAGCGCGCCGCCCTGGAGGCGGAGCGGAACCGGCTGCAAGCCGATCTGGACGACAACTGGTTCGGTGGCACCTTCACCAACGCCGACGCCGCGCTCGAGCACGTCAACGCCAAACTGGCAGCGCTGGACCGGATCGAGCAGACCCTCGACCAGCCGGGTGAGCGGCAGTTGTTGTTGCTGGACCTGTCCGGCGAGCGCGCCGAGGCCGCCGTCGCGGTGGGCAACGTCGACACCGCCGACCACGTCGCCGTCTTCACCCCCGGCCTCGGCAGCACCGTGGACGGCAGCCTGGAGCGCTACGACGACAACATGGAGCAGCTTCGGCAGCAGGCGGAGACCGAGTCCCGGCGGTACGGGGACGGAGGGTCAGTGGCCGCGGTGACGTGGATCGGCTACCAGGCTCCCCAGTTCGGGGTCGAGGGTTTCAATCCGCTGGACTCCGATTCGGTGGTGCACGATGACTCGGCTCGGGCCGGCGGAGCGGACCTGGCGGAGTTCTACCGCGGCATCGACGTCTCGCGGACCACGGACCCGCATCTCACTGCGCTGGGCCACTCCTACGGATCGACCACCACGGGGTTCGCCTTGCAGGAACAGACCGGGGTGGATGATGCGGTGTTCTTCGGCTCTCCTGGAATCGGCACCTCGCACGTCGAGGACATCCAGGTCCCCGAAGGGCACACCTACCGGATCGAGGCACGCAACGACTTCGTCGCCGACACCGGCCGGTTCGGCATCGATCCGACGTACGTCGACGGCGTGACGGGCTTGTCCGCCCGGGAGGAGACGCTTCCGGACGGTCGGCGCCTCGTCGAGTCGACCGGTCACAGCGACTACCTGACGCAGAACTCGACCAGTCAGTACAACATGAGCGTGGTAGTAGCCGGACTGCACGGCCGCCGGGTCGAGGATGACGGCCGGGGCCTGGGTGACATTGGCTCCTGGCCAATCCCAGGGACTTACTGATGAGGCTGTTGGTGACCACCCTGACGCTCGCCGTCCTGGTGGCGAGTTGTGGCTTTGCCGGATTGGAGACCGACGACATGGACGAGAAGCTCGCAACCCTCGCGCAGCGCCCGACCATTGAGGACATCAGGGTGACCTACGAGGACATGCAGGCGCGGCTTCGGGACCGGCTCTCCGTCGAGGTAGGGCCGCTGCGGTGGGTCAATGACCAGAATTTCGGCGGGGCGGGTTGCGCCGACTTCCCCAATGTCGGTGGGCAGAGCCTGACCTTGGACCGCTGGACGTCGGAGGGGAACCTCCCCGATACGAGATGGGACGACGCGGTACGGATTGTCGCCGAGGTGACCGGCGAGTACGGCTTCGGGACCCCGCAGGTGGTCGTGGACCGGCCGAGTGACCACGAGATCACCGCGACCGACCGATACGGCGGACACTATCTGTTCGGTACTGCCGCCAACACGGTGTTGCTGGTGAGTACCGGTTGTCACCTGCCAGCCGATGCGCATCCGGGCACCACCTCGTCCGCTACCGGTTCCCGATGACCACCGGCTCCACTACCGTTGCCGTGGTGCGGGCGGTATTTACCGTTGGAATGATCCTGATGGCGTCGTTTGTCATCTGCGCCAGCGCCCTTGCCGGGCTGTGGGCCTTTGCGGTCGCCGAAGGACCGGCTGATGTACTCAAAATTGTGGCGGTATTGATCGCCATTCTGCTGATGGTGCTCTTGGCGACGCTCGCCCAACTGAAGTGGGCCAACCGTGGACCCGACGCCCGCGCCATCGCCCTGCGCAGCCTGCTGGCGTGTGCAGGCCCCGGTGTGGTGATTCTCGTCGCAGCGCTGGCAGCGGCCTGACTCCGGTGAGAGCTTCCCCGCCGGTGGGGGACCCCGCGGGCTGAGCATTCCCACCGCGTTGCGCGTCACCCAATTTAGTTAATACCACCGCCGGACGTGTGACCTCGTACGGTCGGAACCGGGTGTGCGATAACAGATTGATCAACAGTACTACGGAGGTTAATCCCATCGAAGTAGCATCGATCGGGGGAGTGGGGATAATTTATGTGATGTATTGACAGTGCGCTGTTCTGACGACAGTATTGATAGGCATTATCAAACCCTTTAGGTGCGCCGCGACGGTCCGTCAAGGTGCTGATTTCGTTGTGCCACTCGAAATTTTTCCAAATTACAACGAATTTCTAGGAGGCATCTATGGCAACCGCTGTCACGTCGGGTATCTGGCCAAGCGTTAACGCGGCCCTGCCCGACCTGAAAGGCCTGAACACTCAGAACATCAATTGGGGTATTCCGGCCGGCTCCGGGGGCGGGCAGAGCGGCTATCGCTTCGCTGGGGGCAGCGTTCCGGTGGAGCTCGATGGCAGCGAGTTCACGCTGGGCACCTTCACGCACGAGAACTTCGTCGTACAGGGCTTCTCGCCGATGCAGTTCCAGGCGATCCTCAAAGTGATCGTCACGTTCGACGAGGGGAATCTGACGCGTGAGTTCAGCTTCCCATTCAACCACAACGAGACTCCGAACGTGGGTGGACCGATCCCGGACGAGGTCGAACTCCCCACATTGCAGTCGCCGGAGACCGTGACCATCGATGGCAGCGAGTACGCTGTCCTCATCAGTGGATTCAAACAGAATGGCCAGATTGTCACCAAGTTCATCAGCGCGGAGAACGGGGCCAACAGCGCCGACATCGTCGCCCAGCTGGTTCTGGTCGGCAAGCCCGACGTCGTCATCACGAACGTACGTAACAAGGGAGAGGTCAAGCGCACCCAGGCCGACGAATACGTCGAGATCGTCAACCGCGGCACCGCGCCGGCCGACATATCCGCCTGGGTCCTGGGCGCGGACGACGCCGGCCAGGATTTCACATTCCCCGCTGGAACGGTGCTCGCGCCGGGACAGATGATCCGCGTCTACACCAACGAGGTGCATGCCGAGATGGGAGGTTTCTCCTACGGCATCAAGCGGCCGATCTGGAATGATAAGGGCGACGTCGCCAAACTCCGCGATGCCAGTGGAGAAACGGTATCGCAGCTCGGCTACGGCGAAAAGAAACTGCCTTGAGGCCCCACCGACCCGAGACGCCCGACGCCCTCCGAGAGAGCGAGGCATTTCGCGTAGCTGGGGTCAAGCGCGGGGTTGGCACGGTAACGGCACATGTGTCGGGCAC
>JBOHHD010000297.1:0-3226 GCA_050700515.1 Pseudonocardiaceae bacterium | reverse complement strand
GGGCTACACCCAGGAGACACTCGCTGAGTTCGTGGGCGCGGACCGCACGACGGTCGGGCACCGGCGCGCGGCGAAACCACACCTCAGGCGTGGTCACGGCGGTGGCAACGGCTTCGGACAGCTTGTCCTGAATGGTGCGGCCCGCGCTGGCAGTCTCGCGCTCGGCCGGTCGACGAAGTCGGACAGGTGGTCACGCACCGTCATGCCTGATGCTGTGGACCGCAGGTTGGGTGCACCCGGACCCCGGGGCACTGTGGGGAATACCCGAGAGTGCCCCCAGAATCCGGGTGAACGCCGTCCGCTACGGCACCGCGGTCGCCAGCGCCTGGAACCAACTCCATCCCCGGCTGACCCGCCGTGGCGCCTGGAGCGACCACGACGGACCGCTACCGGTGATCACCGGCAGCATCCTCGAGCTGCGGGTGCAGCGGCTACCCGGTGACCGTCATCCCAAACCGGTCTGGCTGTGGTACTCACGCCCCGAGCCGGCCCCCGCCGACGTCGACCGGCTCTGGCAGGCATTCCCGCGCCGTTTCGATATCGAGCACATGTTTCGGTTCCTCAAACAAACGTTGGGTTGGACCCGGCCCCGTATCCACACTCCCGAAACAGCCGATCGCTGGACCTGGCTGATCATCGCCGCGCACACCCCACTCCGACTGGCCCGCTACCTCACCGAGGACCTGCGCCGCCCCTGGGAGAAACCAACCCCCAGCGCGCCCCCCGCCACGACGTCGGCAAAAATACCAAAACTGACACTGTGAAGCAGAACCACAACAAGCAGACAGGTTAAAAAGCAAGCTCAGTCTGCATCCAGAAACGCGGTCAGGGTGGAGGCGTGGTGAATCCGGAGTTCGATCTTTACCAGCTCGGTGCGGAGCACGAGGCGCTGCGGGCCGCGTTACGGGCGATGGCCGACAAGGAGATCGCCCCGCAGGCCGCTTCTACCGGTTTCCGCGGTCTCCTAAAACTCCTGTGCTTGCTCTATCGTTGAGTGATTAACGCTATCCCGTGCGGGTGTGGGACGTGAGGAGGGCCGCCGTGACAGTCCGGATCGATCGGCTACGCAAGCTTCTCGACGAGTCCGGTGGCGGACCCGCCGAAATCCCCACCGAAGCCCTCGGTTTCGGCGATGGTCTGCGAGTACTGTTTCCCGACGGTGTGCTGCTCTTCGCCGGCGGCACGGAGTCGGGCTTGAGAACAGGGCGGGTGCCGTTTGCCGATACGTCGGCGGCGGCTCGGCTGACGATCGATGTGGCGGTCGCGAACGCGGTTCTCGCTGTTGACCTTCCCTCCCCTGGCGCATCCGCCGAGCTGCTGGCGCGGTGTGCCGGATTCGAACTTCCCGCCCTGCCCTGCGAACCGGTCGAGCGACTCATCCTGCGGATGGACGCGCGCGAAGGGTCGACGATCGCGGGCACCGGTGCGCGGACCACGCTACTGATTCGGGAGAACGGCGAGCGCCTGTTCGTCGCCGCGGCAGAGGGCTGGCAGGTGCTGTGCACTGACACCCCGCTGCCGCTGGCCCGGCTCGCCGGGCTGGAAGTACTGGGGCACCACGGAATTCGCCGACAACTACTGCCCGATCCCGACACCGGCGAACTGCAGCCCGGCGCCTGGCTCCTGCTGCCCGAGCCGTCACCACGCCAGGTTCTGGTACCGCTGGCCACCCCGCGCCACGAGGGCCCACCCGACCCGTTGCGGGTGGATGGTCTGGGCCGCGCGCTGCCCGCGACAACGCCACGCACCAGGCGGACCGGCCCCATCTTCCGACCGACGCGGGCAGTGGCCAGCACCGATGGTTTCGCGATACTCGCGGGCACCCGAGCCGAATCCGAGCGCGGCAACGGTCGTTTCGATCTGACTATCAGCTCGGACGACGCGGTCGCCGACCTCGAATACGACTACCGTCCACTGCTCATCTCGGGGGCGCTCGGTCTGCTGCCCGCGGCGCCGCCGTATCAGACGATCATCGGCGGCGTGCTGATGTTCTCGTTCGTCATCCGCCCGAGGACGAGTCTGTACGGCACGGGTATGGGCGCCTACGTCGTGCCGTCGGGGCAGGCCAAGCCCTCGTTTTTCGGCTATGCGGGTATCGGTGCCAACCCAGGTATCGGCATCCCGTCGCTGCGAGTGACCGGACTTTGCGCGGGCTTCGGCTGGAACAGCAGAATTCGAGTGCCCGAGATCAGGGAGTTTGGTGATTTCCCGTTCCTGACGGCACTGACCAACCCCGCGGCTATCGGCGCGGAGGAGGGCGATCCGGTCGAGGTGTTGCGCACGCTCACCATGGGTGCGGATGCCTGGGTCACGCCGGTTGACGACGAGCTGTGGGTGGCGGGCGGTTTCAGCTTTACCGTAGCCGAGCTCATCGCGGGCCGCGCGCTGGCCGTCGTGCAGACCGGCGACGAGCTGACCATCGCCCTGTTCGGCGGAATCGACTTTGAAATGCCGAAAAGCACGAGACGAAAATTCGCGCGCATCGCCTTGGACCTGCGGGCTGTGCTGAAGCCGAGTCAGGGTGAGCTGGCGTTCGACATGGTGCTGAGCGATGATTCGTTTCTCCTCGACCCGAACTGCCGAGTGCGTGGCGGCGTCGCGTTCCGCGCCTGGTTCGGCGCGAGCCAGCACTCGGGCGACTTTGTCTGCACGGTCGGTGGATACCACCCGAATTACCGTGCGCCGCAACGGTATCCGATCGTCCCCCGAGTAGGTTTCGACTGGGATCTGGCCGGTAGGGTGACCATCTCCGGCGACGCCTATCTGGCCATCGCCCCGGGGGCCGTGATGGCGGGCGGATCGCTGGAAATCGGATTCCATTTCGGGTTCATCCGCGCCTGGTGCACGGCCAAGATGAACGTGCTGGTCCAGTGGAAACCGTTCTACTTCGATGTGGAACTGCGGGTGTCCATCGGTGTCTCCGCCTCAGTGAGGATCTTCTCTGTCCGGATCACGATTACCGTGGAAGTCGGTGTCGGAATGGGGATCTGGGGGCCGCCGACCGGGGGCGAGGCGAAGATCAGACTCTGGTTCATCTCCTTCACCATTAAATTTGGCAAGGACCGTGAGGCATCGAATAACGAGCTCGACTGGCCCGGGTTCAGCGAGATGCTCCCGCCGGCGAGCAACAACGTGCGGGTGCTGCCCGGTGCGGGTCTGCTCGTCGAGCAGCATCCCGATGTCCCCACCGACGACTACTGGGAGGTGTCGGCCAGCGGGTTCACCT
>JBOHHD010000296.1:0-3896 GCA_050700515.1 Pseudonocardiaceae bacterium | reverse complement strand
CGGCAGACCACCCGGGGATCTCCGACAACGTGATCCGGGTTACCGGCGGCGAGGTGCGCGGCCTGGTGGACGGGCCGGTCCGCCGGTTTGCGGGGATACCCTTCGCCGCGCCACCGGTCGGCCCGCGACGGTGGGCGCCACCCGCCCCGGCCATTCCCTGGCCCGGTGTGTGGGACGTGAGCCGTCCGGCCCGGTGTGCGTGCAACTCCGCGAAGGGCCTGCTGCGGAGACGCTGGGTAGCGAGGACTGCCTGCTGCTCAACGTCCACACCCCACCACGCCCCCGCAGCGGTCATGACCGGTGCTGGTGTGGGTGCACGGCGGAGGTTTCATCGGCGGCAGCGGCTCCGACCATGACCCGGAACGTCTGGTAACCTGCGGCGACTTAGTCGTGATCACGGTCAACTATCGCCTGGGTATCTTCGGTAGCCTCACCCATCCCGGGCTGGGTCGCGAGGGTTCCTTCGCGCTCCAGGACCAGCAAGTCGCTCTGCGTTGGGTGCAGGCCAACATCGCCGCATTCGGCGGTGATCCGGGGAACGTGACCCTGGCCGGGCTATCCGCTGGAGCGCTGAGCATCTGCTCCCAGCTGGCCTCCCCCTCAGCGGCGGGTCTCTTCCACAAAGCGATCATCGCCAACGGTTCCTGCCTGACGAATTTCCCGGCCGGTGCGCTCCACCCCGCTCTCCCTGCGCTGACCAACTGACGGTCCCGTGCCGAGATCAACGACATCGCCCAAGCCACCGCAGCCGACCTGGCCTGCGCCGACCTGACGCCCGCAGCCGCACTCGCATGCCTGCGCGCCTTGCCTCCCACCACACTGGCAAGCTGATCACTGGCTTACGCATTCATCCCCTTGGACACGAACGTGCTGCCCGACGAGCCCGTCCGGATTCTGCGTCAACCCTGGGCCACCACGATGCCCGCGATCTCCGGCAACACCAATGACGAAGACCTGCTCACCATCGCCCCCGCCAATCCCGGCACCGACGTGGCCACCTACCGAAGAGTTCTCTCGACCAGCTTCGGCCCCGACGCCCTGGCCGTCGAGAAGACCTACCCCGCCACCGCCTATCCCTCGCCGGTCAAGGTGCTCAGCCGAATCTACAGCGACCACAACTGGATCTGTCCCACCGCCGAGGCCAACCGCGCCTATGCCGGCACCGCGCCGGTATGGACGTACCTGTTCGCCGACCCTGAGGCCCCGCCGCTGGAAGGCCCCCTTCCACCGGAGCTGCGGCCCGCCTCCACTCACGGCTCGGACGCGGCGTACCTGTTCTGGACACCCGACGACGACTTCGGCTTGACCCCCGACCAGCGAACGCTCGGTGATCGCATGGTGGATTACTGGGTCCAGTTCGCCCACACCGGCAATCCCAACGACGGGGGACTGCCCACATGGCCGCGTACTACGACCGCCGCCGTTCCCGCTCTGCACCTGGCCCCAGATAACCTCGGCCCCGTCGATCTTCTCGCCCTGCACCACTGCCAATTCTGGCGCACCCTTTGACACTTCGCTGAGGTCAGGGATCCACTCGTTCAAAGACCCCTTGATGAAACGATCAACACCCATTGGGACGTCTGCTTGATGGTGCAGGTGACTTCCATCGCCTTGGCGAACTGCGGCCACACCTTGTGGGGGCTGCTGTTTCGCGTGGTCGAGCTGTTCAGGCTTGGTGGCTGAGGGTGTCTTTCATGGCGGTGCGGAAGTCGGCCACGGCAGGGGCGCTGTTCCACGGTGCGAGTGCGTCGTTGAGTTGGGCGAGTTCGGTGAGGATTCTGGCTGAGTGGGTCTCGGCGCCGATGGCCAGGGCTTCCAGCCCCAGGGTGACGGCGTGTTCCACCTGGCGGTCGCCGGCAATGGCGAGCGCGGCTCGGGCGAGGTAAACACCCCGGCCACGTCGGGAGTCGCTGGGCAGTTCCGCAATCACGACTCGGAAACTCTCGGCCGCAGGCTGGTAATCGCCCAGAATGGTCAGACTCCGCGCCCGGCTGAGAGCGATCCACTTCTCACCGAACCACGGTCCGAGGGGGGAGTGCGGATCGACATCACCGGTATCGAGCAGCTCGACGGCCCGATCGTAGGACCGCTCCATCTCCACCTGATCACCGTTGAGCGCGTAACCGTGCCCGGTGAAGGTCGCTGCGTAGGCCGCGAGCCTGCTGGTCGGCGGGGCCAGTCGCAGCGCTTGTTCACCCATTCCCACCGCGTCGGCGGATACCCCCATGTCACCCGCCAGCCCCGCTTTGCGGGCCAGGATGAAGACGGTGAGGTCGTGGTCTGCGGCCAGGTGGGACAAGCCCAGGGCGCGGTCGGTCCATGATTCAGCGAGCTGATGTTCACCCGCATCCCGGTAGAGCCACCCGCAGAACTCGCTGTATTGGGCCTGCACGCGGACCAGTTCGCGCTGGTCAGCTCCTCGCCAGTCCGACCGGAGGTGCTGGATAACGGCGATCTGTTCGCGCACGACGGGAATCACTCGCCGCGGGCCGAATAAGCGGTCATTATCGCGAAGCACCTGCCGCAACTGCTGGAAATGCTCGATCGGGTGAATATCACCGGGGGCCGGGAGGGACGCGGGACGGTGCGTGCCGGGGGTTTCGATACCGGATGTGGCGGTCAGACCTACGGCGGTGGAGCCGAGGCCGTGGAGGAAGACTCTGCGGGGGACGGACACGTAGATGACCCTTCCGTCGGAGGTGCGGGCCGGGACGATGATCTCGTCGTCGGTATCCGGCACCGCAGGCAACGTCGTCGCCCCGCTGGTCAGGTTACCGGTCTGGTTGGCCACATGGGTGTTGTCGCTGGCCACATGTGCCTGCGTCTGGGTCGCTGGTTTCGTTGTCTGTTCCGTGGTTGCTTCGGCCAGGGCATGCAGTCGGACCAGCACTCCGTCTGCTTCTAGCGCCCGGTCGCAACTGTGGGCCAGGGTCGTGGGTATGGGACGTTCGGCGCGTTCGATTTTGGCCAGGTAGCTGGGGTCGCAGTGCAGTAGTTTGCCCAGTTCGGCCAGCGACAGTCTGCGGGTTGTGCGAAGTGTTCGTAGTTCAGCTCCCCAGTAGTGGTGCAGGTTTTGGTGGGGGGTCAGTTCTTTCGGTTGTTGTCCCATGTCGGTCCTCCCCTGATGTGGTCTATGTGGCCACGGGTAGGAGGCCACCTGAATATATGGAATCGGTGTCGATTCGCCGGTCACTCTAGCCCGGCAGGCGGACACTACTCAGCTCTTGGAAGCCATCGACACGGGTTTTTGGAATAGCGACGTGTCGACCGCGATATGGAGTACCAGGCGCCTTGATTCACGTTCGCTGTGAGTTCGGCACTTCAGAGTGGTGACGGCGGAGAATCAGCAGGGGGCGTAGTCAATGTTCAGCCCTCATGCTCTGCACCCAGCCGCTCGGCGAGCTGGCGACGCCCTGGAAACCTTCCACGCAAACTGTCGATGATGTCTTGGTTTCCGTTCCGAAGCCACTACCGCAGTAGTCACCTAGTCGTCGGTGGGCGGGTGCGCTGGTGGTGGATCTTGGCGAGGTGTTCTTGGAGTTCGGCGTGACGGAACTGGTAGACCGCGCCCGCCTGGCGCAGAACTTGGCCCTGGTGGGCACCTTTTAGCAGCCCGATGAGGTTAACTCGACCAGCCCCGGTAATCGCGAGTATGAGTTGAGTGAACCCGACCATACGCGACGAACTCCTCGTGAGCCCGACCGTGAGGCCGACCGTGAGCCCGACCGCGAGCCCGAACGCGAGGCGAAGTTGCCATCGGGGGAGCCAGGTGGGAATGCGCCACCAGGCGAGGTCTCGGTCGGTGCCCAGGTGGTGGGCGATCCAGGCCAACCATCGGGTGGCGTGGGCTCGCTGGTGCTCATCGGGATAGGAGGTGATCATGATGCGGTCGATGA
>JBOHHD010000295.1:0-6277 GCA_050700515.1 Pseudonocardiaceae bacterium | reverse complement strand
TCACGGTGTTGCCCAATGGCCACGTCGGCGTCGGTACGACCCTGCCGGAAAACGCCGAGAACTGGAACCAGGTCGTCGATGTCCTGGGCTCCGGTAATGCCAAGCTCTCGGTCCGGACCGCGAGCATCGACACTCGCGTCATGGCGCATGACACCGGTCACTTCGGCGCGCCTGCGGGTATGATCGTCGGAACCAAATCCAACCACGCATTGAGCTTCGCGACCAACGCCGCCACCCGCTTGAGCATCCGCGCTGACGGCAACGTCGGTGTCGGCACCACCAATGCCCCTTGGAAGCTGTCAGTCAGTTCTTCGAAAGAGCATCTGGCCCTGTATCGAGAATCGACGGAGACCGTCGGTGGCGCGCACGTCTTCTTGGAAATCGCTCAGATTGACTCTGTTCCGGCTCGCGTGCCTGAGGTATTTCCTAGTATCCGATTCCGTCACCACAACCGGTTCTGGCACCGCATCGAGGCCCGGAAGGAAGGCTTTTACTTCAAGGACGGCAACCCGGGCAACGACGCACTCAGTGACATCCACGCGGGAAATATCTCTGTGACCGGGAAACTGAATGTCACCGGCGGTGGCGGCGTGAACGTCGATCTGGTGGTCAACGGCCGGCTACGCTCGAATAACAACGACGGTGGTCTCTGGGTCACCGAGAACCGTTTCGTCGGCGGCCATTCGACCGACCAGGTCGGTTTCTGGAACACCGGCGCGTGGCGACTCACGGTATTGCCGAACGGCAACGTCGGCGTCGGCACGACCAACCCGGGCAGTGACCTGGAGATCGGCAACTTTGATGCCCGGAACCGGTACCTGACGCTCAAGGTCAGCGGAGGTAAGGCGTATCGCAGTGGGATCAAGCTGTGGGCCTGGAAGGAGAACTACGGCTACTCCATCGAATACGACGAACGCGGAGCCACGGGTAACGGTCTGCATATCAGAACGCATAACCAGAATGCGGATGGCACGACGAGGCTGTTCCTCGACATGAACGGCAACGTCGGCATCGGTACCACCAATCCCGGCTACAAGCTATCCATCAGTTCTGCGGCGGAGCATCTGCAATTACGCCGAGAGCGCACGGAGAGCGCCGGTGGCAAGCAGGTATTTCTGGAGCTCTATCAGGACGATCCGGATCCGAAAAAGCTCCTCCCCGAGGTATTTCCCAGCATCCGGTTTCATCACGCGAACCGGTTCTGGCACCGCATCGAGGCCCAGGGTGGCGGGTTCCACTTCAAGGAGGGCCACCTGCCGGGCGACGGTTACTCGAACGTGCGTGCCGGGTCGATCACCATCGGGTCGGTCACCATCGGTGAAAATGAACTGGCTATCCTGAAAAAGCTGGCCGAAGGAAATCTGGAGTTCGACCTCTACAACGTCAAACAGGACGAGTACATCTATGCCGGCGACTACGCTCCTTACGACAACGATCGTCGGCGTGTCTTCACCTGGCGGCCCAAGGGTCGGATCAACCAGGGTCGCTGGCGAATTCATTACCCATCCTGACGAGGAGAATTATCGGCATGCAAGAGCAAGTGCAGAAGCGCCTTACCGAGCTGGAGGCCGAATACCGGGCGGGTCAGGAGATGTTCGCCGACTTGGAGGCCAAGCGGGCAGATCTCCAACAGACCCTGCTCCGGATCAGCGGCGCCATCCAGGTGCTGAAGGAAATACTGGAGCCGGAGCCCGATCCGGCGGTTAACGGTGCCGCGGCACCGCAGCCCGGCACGCTGCCGCCCGATCAGGATTCCCCAGGTCAGGATTCCCCAGCGGCGTCGTCGAGTCTCGTCGCCGGGTGAATCCGCGAGCTGGCACCCTGTGACGGGAACACCGTCGCCTGGTGTTCAGCGGCGTGGGCAGCCGAGCGCAGCACCGAACCGCCGCGCGCGGCGTCGCTCGTCAGTTCCGTCGTAGGGACACCGGTCCGGCGTCGATCAGGGTGCGGAACAGCGCGTACGGCTGCTCCCGCAGGTCCTGCCCACCCTGGTAGTCGGCCTGGCGGTGCAGCTGGTTGGCGGTGTCATGCTTTCGGAGCGAAGGCCAAGCGGTCATCGCTTGTTGGTCATTGCGGCTAGTACGGGGATGGTAGCGATCTTGTCAGGGTCGAGGGTGGTCCGTACCAGGCCGGTGGGTCGATGCGGCGGGCCGCAGGGGATGATCTCGTCGGGGGTGACCAGGTAGTCGACGGTGAAGTCGTGCTCGTCGTGGGGTAGCGGCTCGTCGAGCACTTGCAGCGGGTGCACGGTGGTCACGATCGTGGTGCGAGGCCCGATAAGGCCGGCTTCGGTTAGCAGCGCCACCTCGATGTCGGAGTATCCGGCTCCCTTGCCGAGGCGTACTCCGTCGCGGTTGACGGCGACGCTGCCGCACACCACCAGATCGATCGGGTGCATCTCCGCGATGGCCACCTTGGGTGCCCGGGTGGCTGCCATGCGGTGTGCGGCCAGTGCTTCGGCGCCATCGCCCAGCTGTGCCGGATCGAGTCGGAAGAACGGCAGTGGGTCGGCCAGCTTGGGTACCGCCATGTAGACCAGCTTGCCCTCGCCCAGGGCGCGGCCTCGCACCGGCAGCTGGGCCTGGTCCGGGTTGGCCTTGAGCACGCGGGCCTGCCGCCAGGCGAGCAATGTCGCCAACTGCCCGGCGGCGGCGGCGGACCCGGTGAAGTCCGGGATGTGGCCGTACGGATCGGTACTGGCGCCCGCGCGGTGCAGACGGTCCCACACCCGCTCGCGGACGGCCTGCTTGGCATCGGGACTGGGAGACACGCTCACGTCCTCGCCACGAGCGTGAGCAGCCGGTCCTGGACGTCGTGCACGATCTGCTCGTGTCGCCAGGGGTACAACTCGCGCACAGCACCGAAGACGACGCTGAACCCACCGCCCCCTCGGGTGCTCTCCAACAGATCGATCGCCTCTTCCAGGGTTGCCGCTGCTGCCTCCAGGTGCCGTTGTCGCAGCTGGGCCAGTGCCAGGTTGCCCAGTACCAGTGAGCGTGTCTTGGGTTGGGCGTGCAGGTCCTTGGCGGTGGCATCCAGCAGTGGTTCGGCCAGTTCGGGATGACCGAGAAAGAGGTAACACGAGCCAGCCAACCGGCCGAGTTGCGTGGGTGAGTAAAAACTCGCCCCCGGGTCGTCGTCGCTGATCTGTGTGAATGCCTTCTCTGCGGCGCTGATCGCCCGCTCGCACAGCCGGTGCTCGCCGAGCATGGCGTACGCCTCGCCAACATGCAGCAAACTCAGCCCGTACAGTGCGTCGCTCACCCCGCGGCTGTATTCAGCAGCTGCCTGCGTAAAGTCAAGGCCCCTGCGGGGGTTGTGTGCCTCGGCTCGGCCGTAGAGCACGGCAAATCCCTTGCGCAGTTCTGCATGCGCGATTGCCACCGTGTCTCCGGATTCGCGGATGTGCTCGATCGCTTCGTCGCAATAGGCCACAGTGGTGTCGTAGTCACGCCGCTGGGAGACGTCCCACACCAGCTGGCTCATCAGGATGGCAGCGGCAGCGGCGACGGTGTGCAACTCCTGACGCGGTGACTCGCTTGGGGCATGACCGAGCAGCAACCCGATCGAGGCGTGGCACTGACCGGCCTCGGCCAGCAAGGAGGCAGCAGGCAGCGTCTCGTAGCGCTGGGCAATATCGTCGAGGCTTGCGGTGAGCTGGCGGGCATTGGTGAGGGGGAGCGACACCATGTGCCGTGTCTTTGGGTCTTGGGTAGCGCCAGTTTCTGGTAACGCGGCTAAGGCGCTGAGGAAGCGGTTGCTTTGTATTTCGGAGGCTTGCTCCAGGGCCTGGTCCAGTGCGCGTCGCACCGCCAGGCTCGGCGGATGGGCGCCGCGTTCGGCGTTGCCGATCGTTCGGGAGGCAAACCCCAGTTTTTTCGCGAACTGGGGCTGAGACAGGCACAGTCCCGTGTCACGGAACAGCCGGATCCGGGTCGGTGTCCATTCCATCCGCAAAGCCTAACGCAGTGCCCGCTACGGGATGTCGCCGCTCTCGCTGCGGGCAGTCTCTTGCGCACGCTCAGCTGGGTGATGAGGACACCGTCAGGTCGCCCCGGGAGGGAAGCCCAGTCTGTCGTCACGATCACCTCGCAACCGGCGTCGATGGCGACTACCGCTGGCAACCGGCCCACCGTTCCCAGACCCGTGGCCGCGCGCCGTCGCCCGGGGTTCCTCAGGATGTGGTGAGCCGCCGCTCTAGATGACTGATTCCTAATCCGGTTCGTGCGGCGGGTCGGGTTGACCTGCGATGGGGCGGAGGGCATCGATGGTCGTTTGTGAAGACAGACCTCGATACCCTCCTGATCACACTCTATGTCCTGATCGACGATCACGTCATCCCACCGCCGCGGCGTCGGGCGGGGCGGCCGAAGAAGCTGACCGATGCCGAGCTGGTGTGCTTGGCCGTGGCGCAGGTCCTGCTGGGCGCGCGCAGCGAGCATCACTGGCTGCGGATGTGCTACGGCCGGCTCGGGCACCTCTTTCCGTACCTGCCCAAACAGCCCGGCTATCACAAGCGACTACGGGCGGCGACCCCCTTAATCTGCCAGACCATGCTGTATCTGGCCACGCTGTGCCCGTCCTGGACCGACCAGCTACGGCTGCTTGATGCCACCCCGGTGCCCTGCGCTGCCTCGCGCGAGACGGTCAAGCGTTCTGAGCTGGCCGGATGGGCCAATTATGGGTACTGCGCTGCGCACTCACGCTGGTACTGGGGCCTGAAGCTGTATCTGATCACTACCTGCGAGGGACTGCCGGTGGCGTGGTGTTTGGCCGATCCCAAGCTGGGTGAACGCGAGGTCGCCGAAGAACTCTTCGGCCACGCCCGCGATCACGGTGCGCTACACGACGAGATGGTGGTGTTGACCGACAAGGGCCTGTCTGGCACGGAGCTGGAACGCTTCGCCGCTGATCAGATCCGTGTGTTGTTGGTCCGTCCCGACCGCAAGGACGAAAAGAAGCGCCGGTACGGCAATCTCGGTGGCATGCGCCAGTGGATCGAAGCGATCTACGACACCTGCAAAGACCAGCTCAACCTGGAAGGCCACGGCGGACGCACCCCCACCGGGGTCATCGCCCGCGTGGCCCAGCGACTGCTCGCCCTGGCCACCGTGATCTGGCACAACTGGAAGATCAACGCACCCGTGAAGCGCTCACTAATCGCCTACGACCACTGACCCACAGATTAGGAATCAGTCATCTAGCTTTTCGCCCTGCGGGATCCCCCTCCTTGAGATGCGAGAGACTATCCGGGTGTCTCCGGGTAAGCGTGGCCGTCCTGAGTCGACGCGTTGGACGATCCACGGGGAGCGGCTGGTCGATGACACTCGGCGGCTGCGGTTGAGCATCGCGCAGGTGGAGTTGCCCGATGGGGTGTGCTTCGAGCAGTACGTACTGCGGATGCCGAGGGCCGCGATGACGGTGTTGCTGGACGATGCCGGGCAGCGGGTGCTGATGATCTGGCGGCATCGGTTCGTGCTGGACTGCTGGACCTGGGAGTTGCCCGGCGGCTACGTCGACCCGGACGAAGATCCTGCGGTCACCGCGGCTCGTGAGGTGGAGGAGGAGACCGGCTGGCGTCCCCGCAGCATCAGGCTGCTGACCCGGTTTCAGCCGCTGGCCGGCAGCGCGGACTTCGAGAACCTGGTGTTCCTGGGTGAGGGCGCCGAGGACACCGGCTGGCCTGCCGACATCAACGAGGCGGCCCGGGTCGAGTGGATCGGCTTGGACTCGGTTCGGGACCGCATCGCCCGGGGGGAGATCATCGGGGCCGGTACCCAGATCGGGTTGCTCCACGTCCTGGCGTTCCACGCCGGTCAGGCTCCCTGAACCGGGACTCCGGTCGCTCTCAGCTCCTCGTTGAGCAGTCGCACCGCCGGATCGGCCCGCAACGGCGCGAGGCGGAGGGCCAGGTCGGCCAGGTCGGTGGTGATCCGCACCGACTGGACGTCGTGGGCGATGCGCAGTGCTGCTGAAGCGGTCTGGCAGGTTTCTTCCACCTTGCGCTGATCCGCCAACACGGAGGCCAGGAGTATCCGGTTGAACAGCTTGCCCCGGTCGTAGCCTTCGGTCATGTCCAGCGAGCGTCGGCCGAACCGTTCTGCTTCGACGGGACGCCCGAGGTCGCGGAAGCATCGCCCGAACTTCGCTGCGAGGTATGCACCGTCGAAGTACCCGAGCCAGTTCGGGCGGTCCCGTTCCTCAGCGGCCGCGAAGGCCCGTTCCGATTCGTGAAGGGCGGCCAAGCACCCATTCACGTCCTTCACCAGCGCGAGCG
>JBOHHD010000294.1:0-8289 GCA_050700515.1 Pseudonocardiaceae bacterium | reverse complement strand
TCTCGGTACGGTCATAGCGATGAAAGCTGTCACCCTCGATAAGCGCCGGGTTCACCTGCTCGCGCCGAAAGATCTGCTCAAAGGTGCGCATCACCGATGTCGTCCCGGCTCCCGAGGAGCCGGTGATGACGACGATCGGATGCTTGGCTGACATGGCCTCTCCCCTTTCGCTCAACCGTTTCGGAACAGGCCGCGCGCATTGAAGAGCGGCGTGTCGTATTCGACCACATTGTGGTCACGGTAGTATTCTTCGATACGCTCTACCTCCTCACGCGCACCGAAGATGAATGCGATGCGCTGGTGCAGGTCCTCCGGCGCGACGTCGAGAACTCGCTCGCGTCCGGTACTCGCGAGCCCGCCCGCCTGCTCGACGATGAAGGCCACCGGATTGGCCTCGTAAAGCAAGCGCAGCCGACCCGGCTTCGTCGGATCCTTCGTGTCACGCGGATAGAGGAACACACCCCCGCGGGTGAGGATGCGATGCGTCTCCGCGACGAGTGACGCCACCCACCGCATGTTGAAGTCCTTACCGCGCGGGCCCGTACTGCCGGCGAGGCACTCGTCGACGTAGCGCGTCACAGCCGGTTCCCAGAACCGGCTGTTCGAGGCGTTGATCGCGAACTCGCTCCCGGCGACCGGAATCTGGATTGCCGGATGGGTCAGGATGAACTCGCCGAGCTGCGGCTCAAGCGTGAAGCCGTGCACGCCCGTGCCGACGGTCAAGACGATCATCGTCGTAGGGCCGTAGATCGCGTACCCGGCGCAGACCTGCTCCGACCCGGGTCGTAGGAAGTCTTCCTCGGTCGCATTCGCGCCCGGGTTCCTGGCCCGCAGGATCGAGAAGATGCTGCCGACCGAGACGTTGACGTCTATGTTCGATGACCCGTCGAGGGGGTCGAACGCCAGAAGGTACTTGCCTCGCGGGTAGCGCTCCGGGAGTGAATACGGCGCCTCCAGCTCCTCGGACACCATCCCGGAGACGAGGCCCCCCCATTCGTTGGCACGCAGGAACAGGTCGTTCGCGAGCAGATCGAGCTTCTGCTGGGTCTCCCCCTGGACGTTGGTTGTCGCCGCGGACCCGAGCACACCGTCGAGCGCACCGTACGACACCCGCTTGGCGATTGCCTTGCACGCGAGCGCCACATCGAGGATGAGCGAGTTCAGCTCCCCGCTCGCGCCCGGATAGCGGCGCCGCTCCTCGATCAGGAACTGGGTCAGCGTCGTACGGTCGGTCAGCATGGCGCCTTTCCGATACTCGGTGTAAGCAGACTAGACTGTCGGTGGTCGTTGTGGCATCTGGGGGAGACATTTCAGGCTGTGGCGCAACGTTGTCCGGTATGCCCGGCCGGGGCTTCAGCCGGTCCGTCCGGGTCGGCAACGCGATCATCCAAGGTTCAGGTCACACTGAGGTTCAGGGGTTCAGGCCACCCGACAAGTTGCAGGCCACACCAGAAGTTCTGGCCACACCAGAAGTTCTGGCCACACTGGGGAAAGGAATGACCGTGCCGAAAAGGGGCTTTGCGGCAGCGATCTTTGACGTGGACGGCGTGCTGGTCGACTCACCGCACGAACGGGCGTGGAGGGATTCCTTGCGGGAGCTGATGGAGAATGACTGGGCCGACATCGCGGACCGCACATCCTGGTCCGAGGAGCGCTTCACGCCGCGGGTCTACCAGCAAGTGCTATCGGGCAAGCCTCGGATGAGCGGAGCCCGGGCGGCCCTGGAGTACTTCGGGGTTCCCGATACCGCCGCGCGGACGGAGGCCTACGCCGCGAACAAACAGACCATGGTCATCAAACTCATCGAGGCCGGCGAGTTCAAGGCTTATCCCGACGCGTTGCGTTTCGTGCTGGCCGTACGCGGCTCGGGAATCCCCGTGGCGGCGGCATCGTCGTCGAAGAACGCTGGGCTGTTCCTCCGCCAGATCCGGCTCGACACCTTCGCTGCGGAACAGGGCCTGCATTACGACTTCCTGCGGCCCGGTCTGAACCTGCTGGAACTCTTCGATGTCGACATCTCCGGACGGGACTTCACCCACGGCAAACCGCATCCGGAGATCTTCCTGGCCGGAGCCGCCGAGCTCGGCGCCGCTCCGGAACACTGCTTTGTCGTGGAGGACGCCGTCAGCGGGGTGCAGGCAGCCAAGGCCGGTGGCATGGCGGCGCTAGGGGTGGCCCGAGCCGCCGATGAGGCGTTCCTGGCGGCCGCGGATGCCGATCTTGTCGTCACGTCGCTGGATGTGGTCGACGTCGCGAGCCTGAGTGAACATCAGCTGCGGTGGCGGACGTCATGAACCGGCGGATGCGGGACACAACAAAGGGCATCAGTGGGTAGGGGCAGCATCCCATAACCTCTGCCACCTAAGATTGCGCTGCCGTCACCTCTGATCGAGTTAGGGTCTGGTCAAGCAGGCGAACAGGGGGATTCAGGGTAATGAACTTGGCCAGTTCGATGCGTCGCTGCTGCGGCGGAAGCAACGGTATCTCCCCCAGGGCGAGTGTCGCCGTGATCAAGCATGTTCCCCCCCGCAAAGCGGTCAGCATACCCTGCCGCACCACCGCCAGGACTCCGTTGATTTCGAACTCTACGCCCACATCGAAAACGCAGGTGTGGACAGTGGCTTCCTTGACAATCAGATCGACGCTCGGCTGGTGTGTCGAGTCAATGCGATGCGTCGCCAGAACCACCAGTTCCTCACTACCGGCAACAGCATGGGTACGCACCGCCGCTTCCCTGAGGTCTTTGTGCTTGCACCAGCCATTGACCACCAACTCCCGCACATCGAGCAGGTCGAGGGACGTCAGGACAACCTCAGCGAGCTGGGTGGAGACGGCCCGCAACGCCGCGCCGGATAGATGGCGAAAGCCCTTGATTCCGGTTCGGACGACACCATGTTCACTGAACGAACGGGCAAGGGTCTCGGCGGGGTCGGTGGGGTCACCAGCGTCTGGGGACTCACCGAGAAGGATATTGCCCACCGTCAGCAACCGGCTGCGCCCGGATGTGCTCATTGCTTCACCTCTGTGAGATTTTGCGTTCCTCCGTCAGCATGCACGGCGAACCGCACCACGGATGTGGGAAACCAGTGATCGTCGTTTTGTGGTGCCAACTCGACACCTACGGCAGGAGCAACTTGAGCCACCGCACGCACATTGGCACGTACCCACTTCGGTCCCCGCCGAGCCTGCAGGAAAGACGGGATCAACAAGGGGACACCCAGCGTTGCACCCACCAGAAGCAGGCCTCCGACGAGCAACCCCCAAGACATCGGATCCGTACCGGACAAGGCGGGTTCGGCACCGATCACCCCGCCCGCCTTTCCGGCAGGAATCCGGACGTCGGACGGCCTTGACGGATTCTCCAGCATACTGCCGCCGTCCGGGCTGTCCGGAACAAGAAGTGCGTCATCCAACGCCGAGGGAGCCGAAACAACCGGGCTCAGAACGGCACCGCCGGCGGGCTCTCCACCAGGTACGACAGTCCCCACCTCCGGCGGTGGAGGTACTGTCAAGTCCGCAGAGCCCGTACCCTCGTCATCATCCCCGTCCTCGTCGACGCATCGACTCACGAGTCGGCCATCATCCGACGAACCGGACCTCGCAATCTCGACATTCGCCGATAATCCTAGTTCTTCATCAAGATGAACGATTGTGATCGGCTCTATACCGTCCCAGAACAGATAAGCGTCCACGGTTGCCGCCAAAGACACGTCCCCGTTCCGGGATGACCTGACATCACCATTAGCTGTCAAACAGCTCAAGAATCCATCGCCGACCACCTCGATTAATACGTCGGCCGATCCGGCGACAGGCACCAGAGTGAACGCCGGCGGAAGGGGATCCTCAAGGAGCGGGGGTGGCCCTCCAGGCGGCGGGGGCTGCAACCCGGAACCGAGGCCGGCTGCACCTCCAACAGGTGTGGTAATGAGCATGCAGACGCATGCTCCCGTTCCGGCAAGTGCCCCACCAATTAACCGATGAATGCCTCCCATCCCCACCTCCGTCTCCATACCTTTCGCAGTGTGCGGGAACTTGCAATAATATAGCTCACCCAGCAGTGCGGCATCGTTGTAGAGCCGCGTGGGATCATCGGCATGGATTCACTGAGGGACGCCTGGCTAAGGGGACAAAATCCCGCCCGCCCCGTCGTGGGCGCCTTCGTCCAACGGTGGAAGCAAACCTGCTAAGCCTTCGTTCTGCCCCAACCTGACTGCCCATGCTCCTATCTCACCTAGCAATTGCAGGTCGACTTACCAAAAATCTGATCAAGCTAGGATCATCCGGGGCACAAGGATGCCGCCCTGCTTGAGTCGGCGCCACCCTGCACCAGCAAATGTGACCACCCGTGGTTTGAAGTCCCCCACCTGGGGTCAATGGCCCCCCAGGCAGCCACCCTGAGCTCACGCCGGTCACCGAATCTTACTACGGAACTACCACGATCGTGCACGTCGCCATCATATGGCAAGTCCTGCGGATGAATCCGATCCCACTCCCGTCCCGGCCATGAGCAGCCGGTTGATTCTGTACGTCGCACTGGAGCGCGCCGTTACTGCTCGGGCGTCGCCAGGGTGGTGCGGACGTTCTGGGCGTCAGGGACATCGAGTTGCGTGTAGATGGTGTGGGCTTGTCGCCAATGGTGTCGGGCTCGGTCGTGGTTGCCGGCGATGTGATGGGTGTGGCCGAGCCCCTCGTGCGCGCGGGCCTGTTCGTAGCGATCACCGGTGTGGAGGGTGAGGGTGAGCGCCTGGTCGTGGTGGATGCGGGCCTGGTCGGATTGGCCAGCGGTACGCAGTTGCTCCCCCAGCCCGTTGTGTGCACGGGCTTGGCCATTCCGGTCACCGGCCTCTTCGTAGAGAGCGAGGGCTCGGTGGTGATGGCCCACGGCCTGGTGGTGGCCCTGGGAATGATGAACGAGACCGAGGTTGGTCAAGGCGTCGGCTTCACCAGCTCGGTCGCAGATCTGCTGGTACAGCGCAAGGGCTCGGTTGTGGTGGTCGGCGGCCTGCTCGTAGCGGCCCTGCCGCCAATAGATGTTGCCGAGGTTGCCCAGGGCTCGTGCCTCGCCGCGCAGATCGCCGGTTCGCCGGTACAGGGTGAGAGCCCGGCGGTTGTATTCACTGGCCTGTTGGTAATGGCCTTGCCGCCAGCAGATGATGCCCAGGTTGGTCAGCGCGCGGCCTTCGCCCGATCGGTCACCGACCTCCCCGAAGATGGTGAGGGCTCGTCCAACCGTGTCGGCGGCGCATTGATATCGGCCCTGCTGCCAGTAGACGCCACCAAGACTGGTCAATCGTGGGCCTCACCGCTGCGGTCACCACTGTCCCGGGCGGCGCGGCAGGCACAGGTATGGATGGCGGCGGCTTCGGTGACATGGCTGCCGAGGTCGAGGTAGCGAAAGAGAATGGCGGCCAGGCGAGTGGTATGGGTGAGCCAGCCGTGGGCGGCGCTGTGGGCGCAGACACTCACCAGGTTCGGAAGTTCGGTATTGAGCCACGTCCGGGCGGCCTCCGGGTCGGCAACAGCAGGAGCGGGCGATTTGGCCGACCCGATGGGGGGGCGGAGGTCCGTTTCGGTGGGATACAGCGCGTCCATCGTCCGGGCGGTCATGGACAGGTAATGGTCGAACAGGGCGGTAAGCGCCGCGTGACGCTCCTGGGCGGAGTCCTGGATGGCGGCGGTCTTGCTGGCGTAGGCGCGGACCAGGTCGTGGAACCGATAGCGCCCTGGGGCGGGCTGGATGAGGAGGTTGGCGTCGACGAGATCCTCACACAGCTGACCGGCCTGATCGAGGGTGGCGCGGGTGAGGGCAGCGGCGGCAGGGCAGTCAGTCTCGATTCCGGGGTGGAGTCCGAGAGCGCGGAACGTCCGCTGCTGAGCGCCGGTCAGGTCGTGGTAGGACACAGCGAAGGCGGCAGCCACGCTGCGTTCGCCATCGTCGAGTTCGGCCAACGCACCCCGCTGATCGGTCAATCGGTCGGCCAGGTGGGCAATGGTCCACAAGGGGCGTGCGCGTAACCGAGCTACGGCGATCCGAATTGCCAGGGGCAGTCGACCGCACAATTCGACCACCCGCTCGGCGGCACCGGCCTCGCTCTCGCCGGCGACGCGATCGGCTCCGGCGATTTCGGCGAACATGGCCAGACCGTCTGCCATGGGCAGGGCCTCCAGGGATAGCGGCAGGGCTTCGTCCAACGCGGTGAGACGTTGTCGGCTGGTGACCATGACCAGGCAACGCGGGGCAGCCGGCAACAGGGGACGGATCTGCTCAACGGAATGCGCGTTATCGAGCACGAGCAGCGTGCGCGTGTTGGCCACTCTGCTGCGGTAGAGCGCGGCCTTGGCATCGAGTTGGTGTGGGATCTGCTCTCCCAGCACTCCCAGGGTACGCAGCAGCCGCTCGAGAGCGGTGTCGGGCTTTACCGGATCGATCGAGGGAGTATGCCCATGCAGATCCAGGAACAGGCATCCGTCAGGGAATCGGTCGGCGAGCCGATGAGCGGCATGAACGGCCAGGGTGGTCTTGCCGACGCCCGCCATGCCGTTGACGGCCACGATTACTGTCACCCCAGCGGTCTTCCCGCCCTCAGCGGCCTCCCGGCACGTAGCGAGCAGTTGGGTAAGTTCAGGGCGTCGACCGGTGAAATATGCCGTGTCCGCCGGCAATTCTCTGGGCGGGACCAGCGGAGAGGCGATCGGCCGGCCGCCGCGGTCACTTACCCCGCCTATCATGCGGTCGTGGTCAGTAGACCAGCGTTTCAAGTCAAAAATGTCTGCCGCCAGCGACAAATGCTGATCTCTGGCATGTCCTGTGCACGAGATGACAAACGCCTGTACCGTCTCCCACCTGGGGATTCCGGGGCAGTTGAGCAGGTCCCCGATCGTTGAGGTCGCCAACTGCCGACCCGCACGACCGGCCTGTCGCCGCAGCGCTGCGTACGACGGTGACCGAACCTCCGCATGAAGCTGCCTCAGGCGGGCCCTGAACACGGCAGCCGGATCCTCGGCCTCGCCACGCATCATCGGCGTAGTCCCTCAGGCCCAGGTGACTCGCACGTGGCGGACTCCTCCGAGCAGCACCGTCCGGAAGCGTCCGGCCGGCCGATACCGGACGTCTGGCTTGCCAACATGTCGCTGAGCATCGCTTTCCCCGACATCGGAGCCCGCCATGAACCGCAGCCGCGTCGTCACCGCCGCCACCGGCGCGGTGGTAGCCGTCCAGCACCCCGTGCTGCTGGGTGTCTGCGTCATCACCGTGCTGCTCCTACTCACCGCCGTGATCGGAACAGCCGCACTGTCCCGTAAGAAATATCGTCGCGACGCCGCCTGCAACGTCATCGAACTCGTCCTCGGTCTTGCGCATCGAAATCGCATCCCCTGACGTCAGCCGATATCAGTCGCTGGGACGGACCACCATGGCGCTGCCCCCACCACGTCGCACCGGCTCCGCAGCGACCACAACCTTGCCGGATTCAACGAACTCCAATCCGGCCGCCGCACCTATCTCCGGATTCATGGTGAACTGGTGGCCGAGCTCCTTTAATGCGAGTTCGTACCGGTGGAGAAATTCAGGTTCAGCCTCCGTGGTTGTGGTATTGCGCTGGCTGGCGCGAGGTGCCGCGATTGCCTCGGCCAGACTCATCCCTAGATCCAGCCGGTTCACCAGGATCTGCAACACGGTGGTGATGATCGTCGCGCCGCCCGGAGAACCGACCGCAAGGAACGGCTGGCCGTTCCGCAGGATGATCGTCGGGGCCATGGAACTCCGCGATCGCTTGCCCGGGGCGGGCAGGTTGGGATCGGGTTCGCTGCCCTGGGTCGGTGCGAAGTTGAAGTCGGTCAGCTCGTTGTTGAGCAGAAAACCGCGGCCGGGAACGACGATCCCGTTGCCGCCGGTCTGTTCGATGGTGAGCGTGTAGGCCACCACATTGCCCCACCGGTCGCTGGTCACCAGGCTGGTGGTGTTCGGCCCCTCGACCAGCGGCGCGCCCGGTGATCCGCTCGGCGCCGGGCAGACGTGGTAGTCGCCGTCCGGGTTACCCGGCGGCACCGGACTCGTCGCGGCGTGCTGGGGGTCGATCAGGCAGGCCCGCTCGCCGGCGAAGCCGGACGAGAGCAGCTGCGCCAACGGCACCTCGACGTGGGCCGGGTCGCCGACGTAACGGTTGCGATCGGCGAATGCCAGCCGGGTGGCTTCCAGATAGCCGTGCAGCGCCGCCACCGGATCGGCTGCGGACACGTCGAGCCGGGACAGGATGTTCAGCGCCTCGCCCACCGTCGACCCGCCCGAGG
>JBOHHD010000293.1:0-5773 GCA_050700515.1 Pseudonocardiaceae bacterium | reverse complement strand
GGGTAACGGTGTTATAACACCGTTACCCACTCACGGGTCCACCTCTTCGGCGAGTTCGTGTGCCAGGTCGTCCAGCTGATCGGCCAGCGGGACGGGCTGCCCCGGAGCCCTGGGGGTGGAGATCACCGCCAGCGCGCGCCCGCCGGGGCGGGTCAGCACCTGCTCGCGCGCCCCGGCTGGTCCGGCAGTGCCCAGCGCGATCCCCGGAGGGGCCATGAGGATGGAGAACATGCCGCCCGCCACCGGGATCGCGGCGGCCCGGGATCCCGTCGGGCACGGGCCAGGTACCTCACTCGGCGGGCCGGAGACCGCCACGCCGCGATCCACCAGCAGGGCACGCAGCTGCGCCGCCAGTTCGTCGTCGACAGGGCCACAACGGCTGTGCTCGCGCTCGGCGGTGGCCGCCGGCGGGGCGCTGAGGGTACGCGGCAGACGGGGATCGGCCGCTGCGGTGTCGGCCGGGGACTGGCCGCCGGGGGAAAACTGGTCCGGCATCAGATGGCCTCCGACCAGCAGACCACAGGCCAGTACCGCCACGCCGAGAAGCGTGCCGGTCGCCAGGACAGCGCGTTGCCTGGCGGTAGCGCGCCGGGATGCCGCCACCACGTCCGCGGGCCCGAAGGAGGCAGGCGGCGGATCACCCACCGCATCCCGGAACAGCACACCGAGCCGCTGCTCATCCATGGCCTCCACCTCCTGCCCGTCTCACCCGGCCGGTCGCAGGTCGTCCAACACATCGCCCAGCGCGGCGCGCAACGTGTCGAGCCCGCGGGCCGTCTGGCTCTTCACCGTGCCCTCGGAGCACCCCAGAGCGGTGGCCACGTCCGCCACCGATTGCCCCTCCAGAAAGCGCAGCACCAGGACCGCTCGCTGCCGGGGCGGCACCTGCTGCAGACCGTCGACCAGCGCCGAGCGGGTGGCCACCGAATCGCCGACGATGTCGTGTACCGCTCCCGCGGCACAGCGCTCCGGCAGCACCTCGACGAATCGCTCGCGCCGCCATGGACGGCGGGACTCGTCGATCGCGGCCCGCACCAGCGTGCGCCGGACATAGGCGTCCAGGGCGGCGTGGTCCCTGATCCTGCGCCAACGCCGGTGCACCGCCACGAATGCGGTCTGGGCGAGGTCGTCGGCGCGATGCCAGTCGCCACAGATCAGATAGGCGGTGCGCCGCACAGCATCGTGGCGCGCGGCGAAGTAGGTCGTGAACTCCTGCTCCTCGCGCTGGTCCACCCGGACCTCTCGTCGGTCGTACCGGCACCTGCGTTGACGGAACGCGCACCGAGGCTGGTTGCACCGTAGCGCCTGACCCGCCGGAAAGCAGCACCGGCTACCCCGGACAGCCGTACCCGACACACCGAGCACAAGTGCCGGACACACCGAGCACCGACGCCGGACACACCGAGCACGGGTGCCCGACACACTGAGCACCGGTGCAGGACACGCGGGGTCAGTCGGTGGCTGAGGCGGGGGCGGTTCGTTCGACTTGGGCCAGGGTGTCGAGGACAAGCTCCAGCCAGCGCAGGCTGGCGCGGTAGTTCTCGGCCTCCTTGGCCGACGGACGCGGCGGCAGGGTGCGGTCCGCGCGAACAGGTCCGTTCACCTGCCCGGAGATGTCCAGCACCACGTGCAACGTCTCCAGCATCCAGCCCCACTCGGCGATCGGGTGTCCCTGGGCGGGCAACACCACCACGCCGCCGTGACGAGGCAAGGTGTCGAGCGCTCGGGTCAGGGCGTGCTCGAGGTCGTGCAGCACCCAGCCCTCCCACACCGCACGGACGGGGCCGGTCTCCTCGGTACCGCACCAGTAGTCGACGACGTAGGCCAATCGGCCGTCGATCGGGCCGATGGGCACGGGCAGGCCGGTCAGCTCGGCCAGCGGATCAGGAGTACAGGTGCCGAGCTGCCAGCGCACCAGTTCACGCAACCACGTCCACTGCTCACGCAGGAAGCGGACACCCTCTGGGTACACCGAAAGCCACAGATCATCGCCCCGACGGTCCCATAAGACCATTTCTTACTCCGCCTCCAGTGCCGCCTGCCACCCCTACCCCCCTTACCGCTCGGGGAGGCTATCGCGTTACCGCCCCACGGGTAGCACCACCTCTCCGCGAGTCGCCCGCAATCCAATATCCCCCCGGTAGTGGGCTCCCGCCAGGTGCACCTGGTCGATCCGCTGATAGGCCTGCGCTCGTGCGGCGGCGAGGTCGGCCCCGGTTCCGATGACCGAGAGCACTCGCCCCCCCGCGGAGACCACCGCACCGTCGTCGCGACGGCGGGTGCCCGCGTGCAGGATGCCCTCGGCGTCCGCGCCGGTGATGACGTCGCCGGTGCGCGCGGTGCCGGGATACCCCTCGGCGGCCAGCACGACGGCCACCGCCGCCCCCGGCTCCCACTCCAGTGGTGGCTCCTCGCCCAACGAGCCGGTGGCGGTGGCGTACAGCAGCCCGGCCAGCGGCGTGCGCAGCAGCGCCAGCACGGCCTGGGTCTCCGGGTCACCGAAACGGCAGTTGAACTCGATCACCTGCGGGCCCTGTGCGGTGAGCACCAGGCCCGCGTAGAGCAACCCGGAGAACGGGATCCCGCGCTTGGCCAGCTCGGCGACCACGGGCGCCACGATCAGCTCGACGACGTCGTCGGCCAGCGACTCCGGCGCCCAGGACAGCGGAGCGTAAGAGCCCATCCCCCCGGTGTTCGGGCCGGTGTCGCCCTCCCCCACCCGCTTGAAGTCCTGGGCGGGGCACAGGGGCACCACCGTGCCTCCCTCGGCGCTGTCGACCAGGCAGAACACCGAGACCTCCGGACCGTCCAGATAGGACTCCAGCAGCACCGGGTGACCATCGTCGAGCAGGGCGAGCGCGTGCGCCCTGGCGAGGTCGAGCTCCTCGGTGACCACCACCCCCTTCCCCGCGGCCAGCCGGTCGTCCTTGACCACCCACGGCGGTGCGAAGCGGCTCAGCGCACCGTCCAGCCGGGCGGGGTTGTCCACCAGTTCGCTGCGCGCGGTGGCCACGCCCGCGGCGGCCATCACGTCCTTGGCGAACGCCTTGGACCCCTCGATCCGGGCCGCCTGCGCCGACGGCCCGAAGCACGCGATGCCCGCCGCGCGCACCGCGTCGGCCGCCCCGGCCACCAGCGGCAGCTCCGGGCCGATCACCACCAGGTCGGCCGACCAGGTCCGGGCCAGGCCCGCGACGGACACCGGATCGGTGATGTCCACCCCGAGTTGCTCGGCCAGCATGGCGATGCCCGCATTGCCCGGCGCACCGGCCAGCGCGGTGACCGCCGGATCTCGGGAGAAGGCCAGTGCCATCGCGTGTTCGCGGGCACCGGATCCGATGATGAGGACACGCACGAGGGCGCAGCGTACTTCGCGCACCTCCCGGACCGGGGTCCTGGATGCCACCCGGATCAGCTAAGGTCTGCCTCACTGCGGGGGCCGGACGATTCCCGTAGCGATGATCGTCACAGTGGGGGTGAGGGTGACGGAGTGAGGGTGACTGACTGCTCGCGGACCGAGCTGATCCGCACATGGTCGGACGCTGTTCGGTCGACCGCCATGTCGTTACTGCCGGCCGAAGAGGTCGACGACCTGCTCCGTGATCTGCTCGACAGTCTGATCGACACGCTCCGGCAGCCGGTGTTCGCCGCGCAACCCGCGTTCGCCGTGGGGGGTCGGCTGGTGGCGAGTGGCCTGGTCGGGAAGCACAGCCTGGGCCAGACCGTGGAGCTCCTCGGGCACGCCCTGCCCGCCCAGCCGGAGCTGTCCGCCGTCGAAGGACTGGGGCACCGCGTCATCTCGCTGCTCGGCGCCTTGGTCTCGGGATACACGGGCGCACTGTGTCAGCGGATCTTCGATGAACCCGACGAGCTGGTCCGGACCGCGGCGGCGAGCGAGGCGCGGTTTCAGGAGGTGTTCGATTCCGCGCCGCTGGGCATGGCGATCAGCCACCTGGACGGGCCCATCACGCAGACCAACAGCGCGCTGACCGAAATCCTGCACTACCTGCCCGCCGAACTCGCCGGTCGCCGCGTCCACGACCTCGTTCACCCGGACGACAGGGCGAGCCTGTCCTCCTCGTACCAGGACCTCAAACGAGGCAAACCGTCCCGGTTCCGAACCAGGGTCAAGCTGCTCAACGCCGACGGCGACGCCACCTGGGTCTCGCTGGCCGTCTCGGTGCTGCGCGACGCGGACGGCAACCCCACCCACGACATCACGATGGTCGAGGACTACACCGAGACCCACCTGCTGGAACAGCACCTGCGCCATCAGACGCTGCACGATGTGCTGACCGGGCTGCCCAACCAGGAGTACTTCTGGATCCACCTCAACAGTGTGCTGGAACGGGCCCGCCGGGCCTCGGCCGACATCACCCTGTGCAAGATCAATCTGGATGGGTTCTCCGTCATCAACGACGGTCACGGTTACGAGGCAGGCAACCTGGTGCTGTGCTCGGTGGCCACCCGGCTGCAGGAGCTGGTCGTCGAACAGCGCGCCATGGTGGCCCGGTTCGGCGCCGACGAGTTCGCCATCCTGATCGAGGATTCAGCTGCCGTCCTTCACCTTGACGCTCTCGCCGTTGCCATCAATGACGAGCTCGCCGAACCGGTCCACCTCAGCGACTACGGACTGACCGTCACGGCGGGGATCGGCATCGTGCGCCGCCCGGCCCGCGGGCTCGCGGCCACCGAACTGGTCCGCGTCGCGGATGCCACGCTGCACCGCGCCAAGCGGACCGGACCCGGTCAGTGGGGGCTGGACGACCCGCCGGTGGACGCCGAGGAACGGACCCGCTACACCTTGGCCACCGAGATGCCCTCGGCCTGGGAGAACGGCCTGGTCACCCTGTGCTACCAACCCCTGATCCGGCTCGATCCCACCGCGCCCGACGCGGGCCGGGTCGCGGCGGTGCAGGCCCTGCTGCGGTGGCAGCAGCCGCACGGGAATGTGCTGGCCCCCGAGGAGTGCACCGCGCTCGCCGAGCAGACCGGTCTGGTCCGTTCGATCGGCCCGTGGATGCTCCGCAAGGCCTGCGAGCAGCTCCGCAGCTGGCGTGACCAGTCCGGCGCCGTGGTGGGACCGGTACGCGTCGACCTGACCACCCCTCTGGCCCAGGACCCCGATCTGATGGGCGTGGTGCGCGCCGCCCTGGCCGCTACCAGGCTGGGTCCCGAGGACCTACAGATCGGGATACCGGTGGATCCGGTCGTCGCCGGTCGCGGCGACGCGCAGGAGAACCTGCGCGCATTGATGGACGCGGGTATCTGGACCGTGCTCACCAGGTACGGCCAAGCCATGGGGAACCTGGCCACCCTCGAACAGCAGCCGGTGAACGCGGTGGACATCAGCAACCCGCTGGTGTCCATGACCCGCCAACCCGACTCGGTGTTGCGCGAAGCGCTGACCACGCTGGTGCCGTTGATCCGGCGCACCGGTACCGCCGTCGTCGTGGCGGGCATCGACAGCGCCGAGCAGGCCGACTGGTGGCGCTCCCTCGGCGCCGACTCCGCCCGCGGTGCGGCCTTCGCCCCGCCCACTTCCGCCGAGGACATCCCGGCCCTGCCCGTGACGTGGTGACTCGGTGACGTGGTGACGTGGAGACGCCCGGTTCACCTACCCCTGATACCCCTTTCCCCGGCCTCGTTCCCGCCAATACCAGCCAGTGATCATCGTTTGTGAAGGAAAACCGACAATTTTGGCACATTTTCCTTCATAAACGGCGATCACCGGAAACCGCGAGCGACCCCGCTGCGTCTGAGGTGGGTGGAA